>CAZTWZ010000010.1:0-12347 GCA_964617835.1 uncultured Candidatus Saccharibacteria bacterium
TATCTTCTTTTTAGGGAGAAAAAACCACCAAAAAAAGTTCATTAGACCTAACTTTCTTAAGGGATAACTGGTAATCTTGGGATTATTACAAATATCTCTGGTTTTCAATGTTCCGTGTTTGATAACTTTTTTATTTAGTCCATACTTCCAGGATATAAATTGTAAAAATCGATATAACGTTCCCGATTCTCCGACATCTATATTTTCCTTATCTGCCCAATCCCTGCAGATACGTTTCAACACAACTAGATCATCGCTTAAATTTTTCTGACCTTCTAAGAAATCGAGTGCATCAGGATATTTATTTATTAGATCCAAAACTCCCATTCGAATTATCCAAGACTTATCAAGAGGAATAAAATTTTTTAATTTTGAAGGTTCATTTTCCATTTTGAGATCTATGTTTTCAAATTTAAAAGTCTAGCCCTTTTCTATGTATATGCACACTCTCCAAAATACCAAGTAAAATAAATATCACAACTACTGACGATCCGCCTAGACTAATCAAGGGAAGCGGAATGCCGGCCACCGGCGCTATACCTAGATTCATACCAATGTTTAGAAATATGTGAAAAGCAAGCATCGCAACAATACCCACAGAAAGATACATACCAAAGTAGTCGCGCGACTTAGCCGCTATAAGTATTCCGCGAAAAATTAAAATAGCAAAAAGAAATATCGTAAGCAGTGCTCCTAGAAATCCCATCTCTTCCGCCAAAGCGGCAAAAATAAAGTCAGTATGTTTTTCCGGAATAAAGTTTAACTGTGACTGAGAACCATGACCAAGACCTCGGCCAAATATCTCTCCTGAGCCAATAGCAATCTGCGCTTGCTGTACATTGTATCCGGCTCCCTGCGGATCATTCGCGGAGTCTACAAGTGCTAAAATTCTGTCTTTTTGATAATCATGCATCATCGCCCAGCCAATTGGCAAAAGAAGCAGAGCCCCCATAGCTAATAGAATAAAATGTTTTAACTTAATCCTGCTAACAACGAGCATACTTATCCAGATAACTATAAAAACCAGTGCCGTACCAAGATCGGGCTGCATTATGACGAGCAGTGTGGGGATAGCAAAATAAATTCCCGAAATGATTATTCGCTTAAGATTATGCATATCTTCAGCATGATCACTAAAATACTTTGCCATAGCGATAATCATAAAAAGCTTGGCAAATTCAGATGGCTGAAACTGAAAACCCCCTATATTTATCCATCTCGTAGCTCCCATAGAAGTTACACCAGTAAAAAATACAATTCCCAAAAGTGCGATTGTAATTAAGTACAATACACTGCTAGTGCCCTTAAAAGATCGATAATCAAAAAAGGCCACTATTAAAAACGCCAAAAGACCCACTCCGCCAAAGATACCTTGCTGCAGGGCCTCATTCCCGCTTCCTGCAGTGCCATACGTAGTAGAGTAAATCACCGCTATGCCAATAGAAAAAAGAAGCAAGGTAATAACAATGATTATCCAGTCAAAGTTCTTTAATGTCCGGAAGTTAAACAATTTCCTATCTCCTTATCATTCCCAACCCGCTTGCCCATTCCATGGCTCTCGTGGAGGTGGGATCGGGAATCTATTCTGCTCAAAAAATCGAGACTCTGAAGAGATCCGACCTTCGGGCAAATTAAACCTTTTTGACGCCCAGAGAGATTTCTACTTTCTCAATATTCGCTGTCTCATTATAGCTAGTTTTTGCCATATCACCAACCACCACCTCTTTCGCCAGCGTTTCCTTGGCTATGTAGCTCCCCTCTTTTTCAAATACTGATTTCAGCGCCTTATCACTTGTATCCCAATGAAGATAAATCCTATCCTCTACATTAAATCCGGCTTTTTTTCTCATCGCTTGAACCTTGCGGACAATCTCACGCGCAAGACCCTCTATCTTGAGTTCTTCCGTAATTTTAGTATCAAGCTTGATGTCTTTTATCTTCTCATCATATTTTACAGCTTTCACATTAACTTCCTCAGCAATGATTGTCTCAAGCTCCTTATCTAGCTTTGCCCCGCTATATGTAAGCGATGCAAGAGGTTGCCTTACTTTTATGCCATCCTGAGCCCTGGCTGATAATCCTGCTTCAACTATTTTTCTCGCGCTTTCCATTTTCTCACTTAAATCACTATCAATCAGCTTTTTGTCTACCTCTGGATAATCTGCCAAATGTACCGATTCTTTTCCTGTAAGGTTTTTGTATATCTCTTCTGTTATAAAGGGTGTAAATGGTGCCATTAACTTGGAAAGAGTCGTTAGAACATCATACAGCGTTTGATATGCGCTTTCTTTGTCTCCATCATTCTCGCTCTTCCAAAATCTCTTTCTAGAGCGCCTGATGTACCAGTTGGACAAGTTATCGACAAAAGGCTGGAAGAGCCGCATAGTTTGTGTGAGTACATATTTTTCCATTCCTTTGTTGACATTTTCAATAAGAATATTCAGCTCTGAAAGTATCCACTTATCAAGTAAATTATTTGACACTTTGCTCTTTTCTTTTGGCTGCCATCCATCAATATTGGCATATAGAACAAAGAATGAATACGAACTCCAAAGCATTCTAAATATACCTTTTTTTATTTGTGACAAGTCATCTTCAGACATTGATATATCATCGCCAGACATAATCGGGCTGCTCATAAAGTAGAAACGCAAAACATCAGCACCATACTTTTCCAAAACCATTTTAGGATCAGGATAGTTTCCGTATGACTTGCTCATTTTTCTTCCATCTGTCCCCGTTAATACCCCTGTCACTACCACATTTTTGAATGCAACTGAATCAAAGATTGAGTTTCCTAAAACATGTAAGTAATAAAACCAGCCTCTTAGTTGCCCCGTATACTCAACTATGAAATCAGCTGGGAAAAGATCTTCCCACTTGTCTTTATTTTCAAAAGGATAATGAAATTGAGCAAAGGGCATAGCAGCAGATTCAAACCAACAGTCTAGAACTTCTGGCACTCTTTGCATAACTCCCGAACATTTTTCACACTTTAATTCAACCTTATCAATTTTAGGTCTATGAAGGTCTTTCACTTTTTTGCCACTTAACTTTTCAATCTCAGAAATAGATCCTAAAACTTTAATTTCTTGACAATCTCTACATCTCCAGACCGGAATAGGTGAACCCCAATATCTTGACCTGGAGATAGACCAGTCGGGAGCGTTTTCAATATTGTACTTAAACCTTCCTTTTTTAAAATATGCCGGCACCCAGTTTATCTCTTCATTTGATTTAAGGAGTTTTTCTTTAAGTTCAGAGATTTTCATATACCACGATTCTTGCGTTTTATAGATTAACGGGGTATTGCAACGATAGCAAAATGGATATGAATGCGTGTACTCAAAAGAGGAAAACAGTCTGTCTTTTAGTAGTTCTAAAGCTCTGTCATTGGCCTTTTTGAAATAGTAACCCGACCACTCGCCCGCTTTATCTGTATAGGTGCCATTATCGTCCATCAGATCCACCATCGGGAGATCATATTTTTTGCCAAACTCAAAGTCATCTTCGCCAAAGTTTGGTGCAATATGGACTATGCCGGTACCATCCCCTGTCGTGACAAAGTCGGCTGAATAAACCTTGTATGCATTTTTATTATTTTTAATCTCCCTGTTTTTCAAATCAAACAATGGCTCGTATTCAAGCCTAACTAGATCCTTGCCCTTAATATCATCATGAACAATTTCAACTTTTTTATCCTTAATGACATCTTTGACACGATCACTCGCCAAAATCAAAAGTTCCCTTACGCCACCTATCCGCAACACTGTATATTTGACATCTTCACCCACCGCCAAAGCAAGATTTCCCGGTAATGTCCATGGAGTGGTTGTCCATGCAAGGATATAAACCGAATCCTTTGTCTTATATTTACCGCCAGCCCACTCTTGGTCGGGTTTTAGATGGAATTTCACAACCACCGAAGTATCCGAAACATCCCGATAACAGCCTACGTCCATAGTAATCTCAAACTTGGAAAGGGGGGTAGCGCATCTCGGACAGTGAAGCGATGAACGATATCCTTCATAAATGAATCCTTTGCCGTAAAGCTCTTTAAACGCCCAAATAACACTCTCCATGAAGTCTAAATCCATAGTCCGATAAGAGTGATCCATATCTACCCATCGACCGACTCTATCAATGTACCATTTCCATTGTGACGAAGATTCACTTACATAAGCTCGACAAGCATTGACGAATTCACCCACTCCAAGTTTCTCAATATCTTTCTTATTTTTTAGTTTTAGCTGTTCTTCCACCTTATTCTCGGCCGGCAAACCATGACAATCCCAACCCCAGTTTCTATCAACATGATAACCTCGCATAGTCCAGTATCTAGGCACCAAATCCTTGGCAATACTTGGTAAAAGGGTTGCATAATGAGGCATCCCCGTAATAAAGGGCGGGCCATCATAGAAAATATAATCTCCCTTTGGCGAATCTTTTTCTAGTGATTTTTTAAATGTTTTGTTTGCATCCCAAAATTGAAGAATTTTTTCTTCAACCTCTGAGATGTTTGGATTTGGATTAACTTTTTCAAACTTTTTCATTCACTCTCGCTCTTTACGAATTACTAACCTTAAACGAATCTACGAATATACTAATTATTGTTGTCTGCCCCGCACCTTAAAATAGTGTGCGGATCGTTCTGAACTTCCTGCCCGATTTGAAAGTCATTCAGACGGGAATTCAAAATCTATGTAAACAATAAAAATGCCCTCTAAAAGCACATTCAATTATACTTGCTTTGGAGCTAACGGTCAATCTCAAATACCTTTATCTTTGACTTCTTGCCAGTTTTCATCTTAATCTGTGATTTCGGCACATTTAAATATCCTGCAAGCAGTTTTACTACCGCTGCATTTGCCCTACCTTCAACGGGGCGTACTTTTGTAGAAACAATGTAAATATTTTTCTCTTTATCAAAACTGACACAATCCGCCTTTGCGCCGGCCTTAACTTTAACTTGGATTTTCATCTGATTTATGTAGCTTGTTCTAGGTCGCTATTCTTGATAATTTCTTCTCTGGCTCTCTTAATCAGCTTCGAAGATTGTTCGCCCGAAACCTGCTCTAATAATTGTTTTTCAAATTCTGCTATTTGTTCTTCGACATTTTTTTCAGCTTCTGGATCCTCAGCCTTAAAAGATTTATCTTCTTCAGTTGCTAACCTTAGCTCTGCTATCTTGTGAGCTATATCTTCAGGCGATTCCTTAGGTATTTCGGAATTACTCATTATTCCTCCTTACTGACCCACACTTTAATTTAAGTGTGTGAGCCTAGATTAATCTTAAAATCACATTTCTTACTATTTCCACTAATATAATAACAATAATTGGTGATAAGTCCAGTGGTGAATTCTTTGGATTAAATCTCCTGAAGGGCTTAAGGATCGGCTCGGTCACATCAAAGACAAACTGGGTAAATGAGTTTCTTGCTTTAGGTATCCAGCTTAAAATAATCCTGATAAATATCAAAACAAAAATAGCAGATGAGAAAAAATCAATCAAATTTACAATAAATACTTGTGTATTCATAAGTTTATCACCTCTTTAACTTCAAACTCTGCCGGAAGTTTACCTACCCATGAACCCATAATCATTCCATCATCGGCAATCACTAAAAACGCCGGTGTCGCCATTATATCATAAACCTCTGCAACTTCTTTGCCCTCTCTGTCCTCTATATCCAATTCTTCTACTTCAATATCAACCGTTTCTTTGATTCTGCTAATCAGGTCTTTGGCATCACGCGTTTCTGGGGAGTCCCCCCGTAAAAACATTTTTATCTTCATAGCTCTATTTTAGCATAAAACACACTAATACCAAGAAAGATATTAGGGTGTCTAGATTAATTAGTTTTTATATTATCTTCCTTTTTTGCCTTTTCTTCTGCTTTTTTCTTTCTTATAGCAGAGTAGAAAATTCCTCCAGCTAGTACTATGGGAATGATGATTGCTGCTTTTGAAATATATAAGAGAACATTATTAGATTTTTCATCATACGCTCCCTTTACCTGAGGACCATTATAAAAATCCGCAAACATTTTTTCGGTTTCTTTTGCTTCTAAATAATCACGGACCCCTAAAACAGTTCCGCCAACTACATTAACGGCGACAAACAATATAAGTATAATCTTAGGCAGTTTTTTCAAAACCCCTCCATAAAAGGTTATTTTTTATATAAACCAATAATAACACAAATATTTTCCTCCGTGTCAAATTCTAATTAATAGCTGCATAGGGTGCCACCCTATGCATGACCATAGGTATCTAGCCTCTTACAATTTCCGTCCCGATACCTTTCTCGGTAAATACTTCATATAGAAGCGCATGAGGTATTTGTCCATTAATAATGTGAATTTTATCAACTCTTTCAGATTCCAGACAGTGAAGCACCTTCGGTATCATACCGCCCTTGATATCTCCCTTTTTAATCATATTTTCAGCTGTTTTTAAATTTAGATGCGCAATAGGCTGATTTTTACTATCCAGAACACCATTAACGGCAGTATGAATAATAAGCTTCTCAGCGCCAAGCGACTCCGCTATAGATACTGCCATATCATCCGCATTTATATTACAAAGGTTCCCTTCCTCATCCCAGCCAAAAAGCGGCATTATGGGAACCAGGCATCCTGTAATCATTTTTGCAAAAAGAGGATTGATAGAAGTAACCTTCCCCACATAACCCAGGTTTTTACTTCGTTTGACACGAACATAGTCATTTGGAATTAGTTTTGTGCTTATACCTTGTTTATTTATATTTTGTCGAACCTCTCTGGCAAGAGCCCCAAATACTTTTTGTGATATATCTAAAATCTCTTTTGAATAAACGCGCATCCCGTTTTTCTTCTCAAATTCAATACCCTTTTTGTTTAGCTCTTTATCTAGCTGAGGACCTCCGCCATGCACAATCACAGGATGAATACCAAGAGTACAAAGAAGATCTATATCTTCAGCAATAGATTCAATGCTTTCCTTTTCAGCAAGTAATTCTCCGCCATACTTTAAAACAAAGATCTTGTCCTTAAACTCCTTTAGCCAGGGAATCGCTTCCAGAAAAATTTTTATTTTATTTTCTGCTTTTTCCATTTTCTTTCCTAATTATTTTAACCGCGATAAAAATACCACAACTTAGCCAAAAAAGCTATAGCATTTGGTACAAAACCACACAACTATTTTCGGTGTTCCAAGTTTATTTAAATATTTTCCCTAATTAGACAAGTTTTAACATATCCTGACATAGTTTTTTTTATTTTTTCCAGTTCAGATCCGCTAAAGCTCTCTTCCTTTTGATATGCCTTGTCAAGGGTGTTCTCGGGTCGGAAATTCTGAATAAAATATTTACTCGCACCTCTTATTGTTTTGCCTATCTCATCGAAGTCTTCTTCTGTGTGCAGCTTGGGCAAAACTGTTGTTCTAAACTCATAATCCACACCTGAGTCCATAATAATTTTTATGCTTTTTTTAATATTTCCCGTATCTGCCAGACCGGAAGATTCATAGTATTTAGATAAACGATTTTTTATATCCATAGCGACATAATCAACATTTTTAGTTTCTAAAAGCTTCTTTAAAAATCTTGGGTTTGTTCCATTGGTATCCAGCTTTACGAAATAGCCCATTTTTTTTATTTTTTCTATAAATATCCCCAGGTCCTTATGAAGCAGAGGCTCTCCGCCAGTAATAGTAGCTGCATCTAAAAGTCCCTTTCTTTTTTCTAAAAAAGTAAAAAAATCCGCCTCAGAGTAAACCTCTTTTCCTTTAATGCTTATCAGGTCGGGGTTGTGACAAAAAGGACATCGCAGATTACACCCTTGAGTAAAAACAACAGCTGTAATCTTCCCCGGATAGTCAATAAGGGAACTCTTAATAAGTCCGGATATTTTCACTTTTTATCTCTTTATTATTCTGATATACAAAATTCTTTGCGATCAGAGTACTCAGCTTGCTTTGAGTCATTCCACTGATTAACGGGACGAATATAGCCGACTACCCTTGAGTAAACTTCGCATAGCTGTCTTTTTTCTTCTAGTTCTTTGTTCATTTTTTTTGTCCTCCTTGCCCCGCATTCGGCGGTGGCTTTTTTATTTTTATTTTTTACTTCTCAGAAACTATTTATTACTACCCGCACCTACGAGCTCTGTCATACTAACTTGTTCCTTCTTTTTACTAGTATAACCAATTTCTTTATCACATTTTGGGCAATATTTATGTTCGCCGGCTAAATATCCATGTTTTGGACAAACACTGAAAGTTGGAGTAATAGTAAAATATGGCAGGTGATAATTCTCGGCAATTTTTTTAACTAAGTTTTTAACTTGTTTCGGGTCGTCTATCTTTTCTCCCATAAAAAGATGCAAAACTGTTCCGCCAGTATATCTTGTTTGCAGGTTATCCTGAAGGTCCAGGGCTTCAAATACATCATCTGTATGGCTTACCGGTAACTGAGAAGAGTTGGTATAATATGGTTTCGCGCCAAACTTAACTGCTTCTTCATTGGCAACGATTATGTCTGGATAAAGTTCCTTATCTTTGTTGGCAAACCTTCTAGTGGTTCCTTCGCCCGGAGTCGCTTCCAGGTTATACATATTGCCCGTTTCTTTCTGAAATACAAGCATTTTATCTCTTATGTGATCCATAATTTCCTTGGCAAAATCATTTCCCTTCTTTGTTGTTATATTTTCCCCCTTCATAAAGTTCACGATTGATTCATTCATGCCAAGTATACCTATAGTATTAAAATGGTTTTTCCAGTATGAACCCATTCTTTTTTTTATATCTTCCAGATAGGCCCTGGAATAAGGATAAAGACCGGAGTCTGTCATTCTTTCGATGAGCTTTCTCTTTATCTCAAGTGATTCCCTAGCGGTTTCCATGAGTTCATCAAGTCTCTTGTAATACTCTTTTTTATTTTTTGCTAAATAACCAATTCTCGGAAGGTTAATAGTAACAACCCCTATACTTCCGGTCAGAGGATTAGCTCCAAAATATCCTCCGCCCCTCTTTCTGAGTTCACGATTGTCAAGGCGCAAACGGCAACACATGCTTCTGGCATCATCGGGACTCATATCAGAGTTTATAAAGTTTGAGAAATAAGGAATACCATATTTTGCGGTCATTTCCCAAACCGGCTCAATCACCGGATTATCCCAGTCAAAATCTTTTGTAATGTTATAGGTAGGAATAGGGAAGGTAAAGATTCTGCCGCTTGCATCACCCTTTGACATGATTTCAGCAAAAGCCTTATTTAACATATCTACTTCTTTTGGGAAATCCTTATACTTTTCTTTTTGAATCTTGCCTCCAATTATTACATTCTCTTTAGCTAAGGTACCACTTGGTACTAAATCAAGTGTAATATTGGTAAAGGGTGTCTGAAAGCCAACCCTCGTAGGCACATTCATATTATATATAAACTCCTGCATTGCCTGTTTGACTCCCTTATAATCAAGCTTGTCATACCTGATAAAAGGAGCTAGTAATGTGTCAAAGCTTGAAACAGCTTGAGCTCCTGCTGACTCCTGCTGAGTTGTGAAAAGAAAGTTTACCAGCTGTCCAAGTGCAGTTCTCAGGTGTCTTGGAGGAGCACTTTCGACTTTACCTGAAATACCGCTTATTCCTTTCACTAAAAGATCTTTTAGGTCCCATCCGCAACAATAAGTAGAAAGATAACCCAGATCATGAACATGAAGATCTCCTCCTTCTTGAGCTTTTTTAATTTTTTGAGTATATATTTTACTTAACCAATATCTCTGCACAACCCTTTCAGATACAAAAACATGCATCCCCTGAAGAGAAAAGTCCATGTTTGAGTTTTCTTTTATTCTCCAGTCACCTTTTGAAAGATAATCTTCTACTAAGGCATCGGAGTCAAGCAGAGGCTTAATGTCACGCATCTCAGCGTGCTGTTGTCTATAAATAATGTACGCTTTGGCTGTATCTTCAAAGATAGAGTCAAGTAATATATGTTCAACTGCATCCTGTATCTGTTCAACCTGAGGAATGTTAGATTTATCAAATTTTTTATATAAAAAACTAACGACTTTATTGGTAAGTTTTCCGGCAATAGACTGTCCAAATTCACCAGTTGCTTTTCCGGCTTTTCCGATAGCTATAGCTATCTTTTCCGGGTCAAAGTCAACAATTTCCCCACTTCTTTTTTTAATCTTCTTAAAGGTCTGTTTTTTAAGATATTTATCAGGAATTTTTAACTGACCTTGTTTCTCATTTTCGGAAACGCTTTTTGTCATATCACCTCCAATTTTTTCCCCAAAATCGTTCTGTGCTCTTACTAACGGATTTTATTTATGTTTTTATTACCTTATGATATTTTTTCCAGCTCCTTTTTAAAGCTATCAACATCTTTAAACGACTTATATACTGATGCGAATCTTAGATACGCCACATCATCAAGCTCTTTTAGTTTCTTCAAAACTATATTACCTATTTCGCTCGACTTTATTTCTCTTACACTACCCAGCTTAAGCTCTCTCCCTATATCTTCTATAAACCTATCTATTTCTACCCTAGTAACAGGTCTTTTTTCCAATGCTCTTTCTATGCCTTTTCTAAGTTTTTCTTCAGAAAAAGTTTCTTTCTGCCCATCTTTTTTAATAACTGTAAGAGTTGCAACTTCAATCCTCTCATAAGTAGTAAACCTAAAACCACAGGTTTCACATTCACGCCTTCTCCTTATAGTCTGTTCACCTTCAGCATTTCTTTTTTCAAGAACTTTAATGCTGCTTGATTTACATTTAGGGCAGTTCATACTTCCCCTTTCGTTAAAAAATGACACCACTTATGGTGTACAGGAAGATAATAGAACACTATATATAGCGTGTCAAGAGTTTTCTTTTCCACTTTTTATCAACATATTTTTTGGCTTTTTAAAAGCATTTTTATATTTTCCACACCCCTCTTTCAAGAATTAACTGTTATTTTTATGCACCTAAAAAGCCCCGAGACATCGGGGCTTTTCCTTTTGATATTTTGAATTATTAATAATTAATTGCGCATTATCACCCTATTCCATTCTTTTTCTGATAAATGCCGGTATTTCCAGCTCATCGTCAGCTTCTTCTTCTATAGCATCTTCCTCAAACATGGATTTTCCTGATTCTATTGCGCCAACCTGAGTTGTCTTTGGGGTTTCAAATCCTGTTGCTATCACGGTGATTTTGAGTTCATCTGAAAGAGCAGAATCAACAACAGCGCCAAATATGATGTTTGCATCAGGATCAACGGCCTCTGTTATGACTTTGGCCGCTTCATCTATTTCAAACATACCAAGGTTATCTCCGCCAGTTACATTAAAGAGAACTCCTTTGGCGCCATTAATAGAAAGTTCAAGAAGCGGCGAGTTAATGGCTTTTCTGGCCGCTTCAACCGCTCTGTTTTCACCACTACCCATACCGATACCCATAAGCGCTGAGCCGGCATCTGACATAATCATCTTAACATCTGCAAAGTCAACGTTTATAAGCCCGTGAATGGTTATCAGATCAGATATACCCTGAACCCCCTGCCTCAAAACATCATCTACTACAGAAAATGCCTCAAGCATAGTTGTTTTTTTCTCAATTGTCTGAAGCAATCTATCATTTGGAATAGTTATAAGAGTATCAACGTGTTCCTTGAGTTCTTCTATTCCTTCTTCTGAGACCCTTTTTCTTTTTTCACCTTCAAAACCAAATGGCTTAGTCACAAAGCCAACCGTGAGAGCGCCAACCTGTCTTGCTATAGAAGCAACAACAGGAGCCGCACCCGTACCTGTACCGCCGCCTTCACCGCAAGTTACAAAGACCATATCTGCGCCTTTTAGCGCTTCTTCTATATCTTCACTTGATTCCTCAGCTGCCTTTTGGCCTACCTCAGGATCACTTCCGGCACCAAGACCGCGAGTTATAGTTTTTCCTATATGAATCTTCTTTTGTGCCTTACTTGATTGCAGGTTCTGGGTATCAGTGTTTACAGCCACAAACTCTATGCCCTTAACACCCGTCTCAACCATTCTGTCTATAACATTACTTCCGCTGCCACCGACGCCTACCACTTTAATCTGTGCAAACGCTTCTACATTGGGCTTTATCTCAGCCATATATTTTTCCCCTCATTCCTTTAGAATGCCTCTGATAAAAAATCAGAAATTCTATTAAATTACTACTTATTTTCTCAAACATCTAAGTCCAAAAAACTTTTTTAAAACATCCGAAAACAAGTGTATATCTTTTTTATACTCAATGCAATACTTTTTTTGATTTTGTTAACATATATTATTCAATATAAGCATAAACTTTCTTAATTTTACATTTTTGCACTTTATTAAAATGTTATTTTTTTTT
>CAZTWZ010000011.1:0-11571 GCA_964617835.1 uncultured Candidatus Saccharibacteria bacterium
CTATCTAATTTCTTTTTTCTGTTGCCAAACTATTTTATATTAAATACAACAACTTTGCAATAACTTTTTTATACAAAAACTTTCTCTTTTAAATCTACAGCCCCCAAAACCAGAGCAAAAAGAGCCATCCTTATATATAGGCCATTTTCAACCTGATCAAAATATCTCGCTCTTTTATCATTATCCACTTCTGCCGATATTTCATTGACTCTTGGCAAAGGATGCATAACTATCATATTTTCCCTTGCCTTTTCAAGTAATTTTTTATTTAGAATAAAGGAATTTTTGAGTTTCTCATAATCGCTTTCTCTATCAAATCTCTCTTTTTGAATCCTTGTCATGTATGAAACATCTACCTCCGGCAAAACCCCATCAAGATCACTGGTTTCTCTTAATTTTAGCCCTTTGTTTCTTAAAATCTTTATATATTTTTCAGGAATTTTTAGCTGATTAGGCGATACGAGATAAAACTCAATACTTTTATATTTTGATAGAAGCATTAAAAGAGAATGTATCGTCCTGCCATATTTTAAGTCCCCCACCATCGCTATTTTTAACCCGTCAATAACGCCTCTCTCTTTTTTAATAGTATAAAAATCAAGCAGGGCTTGTGTCGGATGTTCCCCTGCTCCATCTCCGGCATTGATCACTGGTTTAGCTGAAGCTTCTGCGGCTATACGAGCTGACCCCTTTTCCGGATGGCGAATAATGATAACGTCTGCATATTTTTCTATTGTTTTTATTGTATCTTGAAGCGTTTCTCCTTTTGCCATTGAGGAAAATGTTACACCAGTTGTCGAAATAACACTTCCGCCAAGCTTTTCCATGGCTGACTCAAATGAGAACCTTGTTCTCGTGGAAGGTTCAAAAAATAAAGAAGCAAGAACCTTGCCCCTTAAGATATCTAGTCCTGCACCTTCTTTAATTTTCTTTTCTATATCAAAAGAAATCTCATAGATTCTCTCCAGAGATTCCTTATTAAACTGACTTATTGAAATAATGTCTTTTCCAACCATCTTTTCACCTTAACTTATAATGGCATAAACTTTATATCTTTACAACTAAAAAGAGCCTGTTTATCTGGCTCTTTTGAAAAATTTGATTTTTATTCTTCTGATTTGCCTCTTTTTGACTTGATTTCTTCTGCTACATTACCCGGAACATCTTTATAATGATCAAACTCCATAGAATATGAAGCTCGCCCCTGAGACATTGATCTAAGAGTTGTGGAATAACCAAACATTTCAGCTAATGGCACATGAGCATCTATAACTTTTGAACCAAACTTATCTTCCATTTTCTGAATTCGCCCGCGTTTGGAGTTGATATCACCCATCACATCCCCCATAAAGTCTTCAGGAGTAATAACCTCTACTTTCATAATAGGTTCTAATATCACAGGATCGGCCTTTTTGACACCTGCCTGGAGCGCCATAGAACCGGCGATTTTAAATGCCATTTCTGAAGAATCAACCTCATGAAAAGAACCATCATAAAGTGTAGCCTTTATATCTACTACCGGATATCCGGCTATAACACCATTGGTCATTGCTTCCTCTATACCTTTTGCTACAGGATTAATATATTCCTTCGGAACAGCGCCACCAACGATTTTATTCACAAATTCAAAACCAGTACCGCTTTCCATTGGCTCTAGCTCTAGCCATACGTGACCATACTGACCCCTGCCCCCGGACTGCCGGATAAACTTGCCCTCAACTTTAGTTGGAGATTTGATGGTTTCCTTGTAGGCAACTTGCGGCTTGCCGACATTGGCTTCTACTTTAAACTCTCTCTTCATTCTGTCTACAATGATTTCCAGATGAAGCTCCCCCATTCCCTCTATCAGGGTCTGGCCGGTTTCTTCATTGGTTTTGATTCTGAATGTCGGGTCTTCTTCTGCCAGTCGTGAAAGAGCAACACCCATTTTCTCTTGGTCTGCTTTGGTCTTGGGTTCTATGGCTACTTGTATAACCGGCTCCGGGAATGTAATCTTTTCCAAAATCACCTGCTTTGAAACATCACAAATAGTATCACCCGTAGTTGTCCCTTTCAGTCCTACTGCTGCCGCAATCTCTCCTGCATACACTTCCTTTACCTCTTCTCTGGTATTGGCATGCATTTTAAGTATTCGGCCAATTCTTTCTTTTGAGTTTGTGGTCGCATTCATAATATAGCTGCCGCTTGTGAGCTTTCCCCTATAAATCCTAAAGAAAGCCAGCTTACCGACAAATGGATCTGTTGCAATCTTAAACACTAAAGCAGCTAGTGGCGCATCATCTTTTGGTTCTATCTCTATCTCTTCCCCGGTTTTTGGATCCTCTCCTTTTGCGGGAGGAACTTCAGTAGGTGCGGGCAGATAGTCAACCACCGCATCAAGAATAGTCTCTACTATAACACCTCTTCCATCTCCACCCATAATAGGATAAAACTTACCCGTTAGAACACTTTTTCTGATAGCTGTTTTAAATTCTTTTTCTGTAATTTCCTCTCCTCCAAGATATTTTTCCATGAGCGCATCATCTATTTCAACTACCTTTTCAAGCAATTCTTCTCTATATTTTGCTACCTTTTCAATCATGTCGGATGGAATCTCTGTCTTCTCAAGTTTCTTGTCTTTATAATCTTTATATTGATAAGCTTTTTGAGTGACAATATCAACCACACCATTTACTCCCTGTTCAAAGCCAATCGGAAGCTGTATGGGATATGAATTTTTATTTAATCTTTCTCGAATAGAATCCAGGCTTTTATAAAAATCCCCGCCGGTTTGATTGATTTTATTTATGAAACAAGTCCTGGGAACGTGATATTTATCTGCTTGCCTCCAAACAGTTTCACTCTGTGGCTCTACGCCCATTTTTCCATCAAAAATAACAACAGCACCATCAAGCACACGGAGAGATCTCTCTACTTCAACTGTAAAGTCTACGTGACCGGGAGTATCAATAATGTTGATATTATGGTTTTTCCAAAAACAAGTTGTTGCAGCTGAGGTGATAGTGATACCACGCTCTTTTTCCTGCTCCATCCAGTCCATGGTTGCTTCACCCTCATGAACTTCTCCTATTTTATGAGTTCTGCCGGTAACATACAAAATACCCTCAGTAACTGTGGTTTTTCCCGCATCAATGTGAGCAATAATTCCTATGTTTCGCATTTTTTCAAGTGAATATTTTCTCGACATAATTTCCTTATTTTACTAATAACTAATCTTAAACAAATCTACAAATATTACTTATAGTTACTAGTCTATTTATACTAATTTGTAGTATCCGTAGATTCGTCTAGAATTTGTAATTTGTGATATTAATAGCGGGCAAAGTGCGCAAAAGCTTTGTTTGCTTCCGCCATCCTATGAGTATCTTCTTTTTTCTTAATGGCAGTACCCGTACTGTTGTAAGCATCCATTATCTCTTCAGCTAAACATTTATCATATGATTTACCGCTTCTGGCCCTTGCCGCATCTCGAATCCATATAATGCCATAATGAACTTTTCTGCCACCTTTAACCTCTATTGGAACTTGGTATGTTGCGCCGCCGATTCTTCTAGATTTTATCTGAACTTGAGGCGAAGCATTCTTTACGGCAGTCTCAAAAACTTCTAAAGGATCTGTTTTTAGTGATTCTTGTATATTATCAAATGCCTTATACACCAGCTTGGTGGCAACAGACTTTTTCCCATCTAACATAGTTTTATTTATAAACTGCGAAACTAGAACGCTGTTGTATTTAGCGTCCGGTTCAATAATTCTTTTTTCTACTTTTCTTGGATCTCTTGGCATATTTTCTCCAGTTAACCAGGTATTTGGGTAAGCAGCTATTTAGGACTTTCCCTAGCTACCTAATTCCTAATTAACTAATCAACTTTTTTAGCTCCGTACTTGCTTCTTCCCTGTTTTCTATTTTGAACACCGGCAGTATCTAGAGCACCTCTAACTATATGATATCTAACGCCCGGCAAGTCCTTTACCCTGCCACCACGAATCATAACAACACTGTGCTCCTGAAGATTATGCCCAATACCTGGGATATACGCCGTTACTTCCATACCGTTTGTAAGTCTTACCCTGGCAATTTTTCTAAGTGCTGAGTTTGGCTTTTTGGGTGTAGCTGTAGAAACTTTTATGCAAACTCCTCTCTTGTGAGGAGAATTTACGCTCACTACTCTTGATTCCAGGGCATTATAAGACCTAGCCAAAGCCGGTGACTTTGTCTTTCTTATCTTGCTCTTTCTGGGTTTTCTAATTAATTGGTTTACTGTCGGCATTTTATTTTCTACTTATTTTATAACTTATTGAGTTTAACATTTTCTGAGGTAAAAATCAATATTTTGTTCTATTTATCATTTTTTAAATCCTGTTCCCACCGGAACAAGTTTTCCGATAATAACATTTTCTTTCAGTCCTCTCAAATTATCAACCTTACCCTTAGTTGCAGCATCAATCAAGATTCTATTTGTTTCCATAAATGAAGCTGCCGAAAGGAAGCTATCTGTAGAAAGCGAAACTTTAGTGATTGAAAGCAGGAGATTTGTAGCCGTTGCCTGTTTCCCGCCCTTTTTCTTTGTTTTCGCATTTTCTTCTAAGAAAGCTGTTCTTGAAACAATGTTGCCGGAAACGAACATAGTATCTCCGGACTCGTCAATTTTCAATCTTGAAAACATCTGCCTGATGATAACTTCTATGTGCTTATCATTGATAGTTTGCCCGTGAGAAGCATATATCTGCTGAACTTCGGTTGTGATATATCTTTGTATAGCCTTTTCACCAAGAAGCTCTAGAGCATCCTGAAGGTTCCACGAGCCCTCTGTCAGCTGCTGGCCTAAAGTTACTTCATCTCCATCTGATACGAGAATACTAATATTTTTAGATACATTATATTCTTTAATATCTGCTTCCTTAATGATAGATACCGTGTTTTTATCTTTTGATATTCTTACAATACCGTTGTTTTTGGCTCTTATAGCTTTACCTTTTACTTTTTTAGCAATTATATCCTTAGCTTCAACTGTTTCATTATTTTTAATTAAAATTTTACAGTCTTTTGTATCATACTCGTCTTTTTCTATAATAAGTGATGCAATTCTTAGAATTTTATGATCTGAATGAACCTCAATGGCAACCCTGCCAGCAATTTCTGCCAGTATTGCCTGCCCCTTTGGCGGTCTGCCCTCAAAAATTTCTTCAACCCTGGGAAGACCCTGGGTAATATCAGCTCCCGTTACGCCACCTTCACGGAAAGTTCTCATGGTAAGCTGTGTTCCCGGTTCACCGATACTTTGTGCAGCAATAATACCGATTGCTTCACCAAGAGATATTATCCCTCCTCTGGCTAAGTCAGTGCCATAACATTTCTGACAAATTCCCCAATGAATTTTACAAGTCAAAACTGAACGAATTTTTATTTCATCTATCCCGGTTTCCTCAATCTTTTTATAATCATCTTCTGTTAAAAGCTGACCTTTCCTGATAATCACTTCACCGGTTTTCTTGTCTATGACACTTTCCGCTAAAACACGGCCAATAATTCTTGCCGAGAAGTCTTCACCTATTTTTTGGCTTTCTTCTCTGGAAATAATCATTCCTTCCGTGTCTTTACAGTCTTTTTCAGTAATAATAACATCTTGTGAAACATCAACCAGTCTTCTTGTTAAATATCCGGCATCAGCAGTTTTAATAGCAGTATCCGAAAGACCCTTTCTGGCACCATGGGTTGAGATAAAATATTCAAGTGAGGAGAATCCTTCTTTATAGCTTGATTTGATAGGAAGTTCTATTGTCCTCCCGCTAGCATTAACTACATTTCCCTTCATACCTGCAAGCTGAGTGAGCTGACCTACATTGCCTCTGGCTCCAGAGTCCATCATTATAAATAAAGGGCTTAGAGGGTCTATAATACGCATCATCTCTTCCTGAACTTTAGCCTTTGTTTTCTCCCATAAATCCAGGCTCTTTGTATGCTTCTCGCTTTCAGTTATAAGGCCCTGATCAGCCATAGCATTGAGACGATCAACCTTTTCCTCTGCTTCCCGAATAATTCTTTCTTTACTTTTTGGAATATTAAGGTCATCCATAGAGAAAGACAGACCAGACAAGGTTGCATAATGAAACCCAAGATCTTTAATATCATTTACAAATCTAGCTGTTTCTTCCTGCCCATAGTTATCAAAAACAGATTTTATAATTTCTGAAAGTTTCTTTTTGGTAAGTATTTCATTCACGTAAGGCGTACCTTTGGGCATAATGGCGTTGAACTTGAGTCTGCCAACAGTGGTTTCATAAACCTTGCCGCCTATTTTTACTTTAATTTTAGCAAGAAGCCCTACATCCCCTATTTGAGATGCAAGTATCGCCTCATCATTATCAGCAAAGTATTTCCCCTCTCCCTTTTCTCCCTCTTTTATTAGTGACATATAATAACAGCCCAGAACCATGTCCTGGCTCGGATCCATTACCGGTTCTCCTGCTGCGGGCTTTAGAATGTTTTTTGTTGAAAGCATTATCTCGCGCGCCTCCTTTTGCGCTTGTCCGGATAAAGGAACATGAACGGCCATCTGGTCTCCGTCAAAGTCAGCATTAAAGGCCGCACAAACAAGAGGATGGATCTGGATAGCTTTGCCCTCTATCAAAACTGGCTGGAATGCCTGAATACCGAGACGGTGAAGGGTTGGGGCTCTATTTAAAAGCACGTATTTATTTTCGATAATTTCATCCAACGCATCCCAGACTTCACTTGCACCCATTTCAATCATTTTTGAAGCATTTTTAATATTATGAGCAAATTCGTTTGTTATCAGTTTGCTAATGACAAAGGGTTTGAAAAGTTCTAGCGCCATCATCTTAGGAATACCGCATTGATGCAGTTTCAGAGTGGGTCCGACAACAATCACACTACGCCCAGAATAGTCAACACGTTTTCCGAGAAGGTTTTGCCTGAAACGACCATGTTTTCCCTTTAACATATCGGCAAGCGATCTTAGTTTTTTCTTTTGACCGGCGCCTTGGGTTACTTTCTCTCTCTTAGAACTTGAATCAATAAGACCATCCACAGCTTCTTGCAGCATCCTCTTTTCATTTCTGCAAATTACTCCGGGAGCATCCATAGCAATAAGTTTTTTCAGACGATTATTTCTGTTTATAACTCTTCTATAAAGATCATTTAAGTCACTTGCCGCAAATCTGCCGCCATCAAGCTGAACCATAGGACGAAGATCTGGAGGTATAACCGGCAAATTTGTTAATATCATCCATTCAGGTTTAATCCCTGCATTCTTAAATCCTTCTGCCCACTTAAGCCTTTTAAGAGCTTTTTTTCTTTTCTGCCCATGCGCAGAATCAACTTCTGCCTTTAGTTCCTTTACCAGTTTATTGATATCAACCTTTTTTAGAAGTTCCAGAATCGCTTCAGCACCAATACCGGCCTTAAAAAGATGGCCATATTTAACATTGTACTCCCGGTACTTTAGTTCAGAGAGAATAGACCCCTGTTTTAGCTCTTCAATCTCCTTTTTAGCTGAGTTTCTGGCATTTTCAAGATCCTCAATTTCTTTTTGAGCTATTTTAGCGTCTTTCTCTTCAGAAAGAATCACCTTCTTTTTGCTTTTAAGCTCATCCCCTAAAGAAGTGATCATTTCTTTTTTAGCTTTATCATTTACTTCAATAACAATATAGTTAGCAAAATATACAACTCTCTCTAAATCTTTCACCCCTATTTCCAAAAGAAGGCCTATAGAGCTTGGGATTCCTCTTAAAAACCACATATGTGTAACAGGCACTGCTAATTTTATATGCCCCATTCTTTCTCTTCTAACTAGGCTCCTTGTTACTTCAACTCCACACTTATCGCAGATAATCCCTTTGTACCGAATCTTTTTATACTTTCCGCAGTAACACTCCCAATCTTTAGTGGGCCCGAATATTTTCTCGCAAAAAAGACCATCTTTCTCAGGCTTTTGAGTTCTGTAGTTTATGGTTTCCGGTTTAGTAACTTCACCATGCGACCACTTCAAAATCTGTTCCGGTGAAGCAACCGAAATCTTTACCGCATTGAATGTTTGGTTTTTGTCCTCAGTCTTTGGCATTATTTTCCAGCTCCTTTATCCTAAAATTAATTCCTATTTACTACTCTTGTTTTGCTGCATCAGAGGTAATATCTACTTCAGGCAAATCTTTGGCGCCCTTACCTTCTATAATCTCTGCATTTGCCAGTTCTTTTATATCTTCTGTGTATTCAGCTTCTACAACTTCTTCCGCATTAACCTCTTTTCTTACTCTGTCACGACTATCCTTTTTAAGTAGTTCAACGTTGAGGCCTAGCCCTTGAAGTTCTTTAGTCAAAACATTAAACGATTCAGGAATCCCGGGTTCCTTTATATCTTCACTTTTAATGGTAGCTTCATAAACCTTGCTCCTGCCGATAACATCATCTGATTTTACTGTTAACATCTCCTGAAGTGTATAAGCTGCCCCATATGCTTCCAGCGCCCATACTTCCATTTCTCCAAATCTCTGTCCGCCATTTTGGGCCTTGCCTCCCAAGGGTTGCTGTGTGACCATAGCATAAGGACCGATTGACCTGGCATGAACTTTGTCCTCTACCAAGTGAAGAAGCTTCAAAATGTAGTTTATGCCAACTGTAGTTTTCTGGTTAAATAGCGCCCCCGTTCTGCCATCGTGCAGCCTAACTCCACCATCTTCAGGCAGATTGGCTTTTTTCAGCTCTTCTTTTATCTTTTTAATATTTACTCCATTAAAAACCGGTGAAGCAACTTTGTATCCCAGGGCTTTTGCCGCCCACCCAAGATGAGTTTCCAACACCTGACCAATATTTAGCCGGGAAACGATACCGAGAGGGTTAAGAACTATATCAACCGGTGTCCCATCATCAAGATATGGCAAATCTTCTACAGGCAAAATTCTTGCAATAACTCCCTTGTTTCCATGCCGGCCGGCCATCTTATCGCCAACGGCAATTTTTCTCATCTGCGCAACAGTCACAAAAATCTGTCTTATGACACCAACCGGAAGTTCGTCTCCTTTATCTCTGGATTTTATTCTTACATCAATCACTTTCCCATGAAGTCTTGGGGGAAGCCTTAGAGATGTATCTTTTACATCTCTTGCTTTCTCACCAAAGATAGCTCGAAGCAATCTTTCTTCTGCTGTCAACTCAGTTTCACCTTTCGCCGTAATCTTTCCGACTAGAATATCTCCAGAAGTTAACTCAGCCCCTATCCTGACTATGCCATCTTCATCTAAATCTCTTAGAGCTTCTTCGCCAACATTGGGAATATCTCTGGTTATAACTTCCGGACCAAGTTTAGTATCACGAACATCCACAGAAAACTCTTCCAGATGAATTGATGTATACTTGTCTGCCTGAACCAGTTTTTCAGAAATAATGATAGCATCTTCGTAGTTTCCTCCTTGCCAGTTCATATAAGCAACTAAGACATTTTGTCCAAGAGCAATTTCCCCATTCTGAGTAGCGGTTCCATCAACCAACAAGTCGCCTTTTTTAACCTTTTGACCTTTTTCAACTACTGTTTTCTGGTTAATGCACGTGCCCTGGTTTGACTTTGAAAACTTATCCAGAACATAAACCTTCTCTTTACTTCCAGCATACTTCACCGTAACTGAATCAGCAGTAGATGATATGATTTTTCCGTTCGCTTCAGCTCTTACAATCTGACCGGAAGATTCAGCAACATTTTTTTCTATTCCCGTACCAACAACCGGTGAATCTGGTTTTACAAGCGAAACTGCCTGGCGCTGCATATTTGCCCCCATAAGCGCTCTTCTGCTGTCATCGTGTTCAAGAAATGGAATAAGAGCAGTTGAAATACTAACTGGCTGTTTGGTTGACACGTCTATATAATCTATCTGTTCAGCATTTGCCTCTTCCGCTTCAAGCTTTTTTCGAACCGGTAGTATCCTGTCTTTAAAGTATCCCTTATCATCTGTGGGAGTGCTTGCCTCAGCAATAATTGAATTTTCTTCTTCTATTGCGTCTAAATATACTATTTCCCTGGATACTCTCGGTTTGACTTTGATTGTCTCTTTTTTAACTTTAGTCAGCGCCTTAGCTTTTGCGGCAGTAATTTCTTCTCCAGAACCTATAATTTTTTGGGGACCGTTTTTTATCAATTCTTCTGAAATCTCGCCTATTCCGGATTTACCGTCATTTTTTACTTCTTTAATAACTTTTCTATAAGGAGTTTCTAAAAACCCATATTCATTTACAGCAGCATATGAAGCAAGAGCATTTACAAGGCCGATGTTTGGTCCTTCCGGTGTTTCAATCGGACATATCCTGCCATAATGAGTTTTATGCACATCACGAACTTCAAAGCCCGCCCTTTCCCTGGTTAACCCCCCGGGGCCAAGCGCAGATAATCTTCTTTTGTTTGCAAGCTCAGCCAAAGGATTCGTCTGGTCCATAAACTGTGAAAGTTGAGATGAAGCAAAGAACTCTTTAATTGATGCCACTATTGGCCTGACATTCACAAGCTGGTTTGGAACAACTGTTTCGGGATCATTCGTGCTCATTCTATCTTTAATGATTCTTTCCGTTCTTAGCATTCCCACCCTAAATCTCTGCTGCAAAAGTTCTCCCATAGTTCTAAGGCGCCTATTGCCCAGGTGATCAATGTCATCTGGCTTACCTTGTTCATTATTGAGACGGATAATCTCTTTGATAACCGCAACAAAATCGCTAACCTGAAAAACCCTATGTTCTCTCTTCTCTGAAAGGTTGGTCCCTAATCTTTGATTAATTTTGTATCTTCCCACTTTAGATAGATCATATTTTCTATGATCAAAGAACATACCGTCAATAAGGGACTTTGAGTTGTCTGCGGTTGCCAGATCACCCGGACGAATCTTTTTGTATGTTTCTATATAAGCTTCCTGTCTATTTGAAGATGGATCTTTTTCCAGGGTTGCCTTGATATAATCATGTTCTTTGTCGGTATTTACATCGGCAAAAGCCTTTAGAATGTCTTCGTCAGTTTCATATCCAAAGGCGCGAAGAATCGTTGTAATGGGAAATTTTCTCTTTCGATCAATTTTTACATATATAATATCTTGAACAGATGTTTCCATTTCAAGCCAGGCGCCATAAACCGGAATAATTTTTGCCCCAAAATACTTTCTTCCATTGATCCATGCTGCATTAAAAAATGCACCTGGTGAGCGCATAAGTTGGCTGATAATAACTCTTTCTACACCATTAATAATAAAGGTGCCTCTTTCTGTCATCAGGGGAAGGTCACCCAAAAATATTTCTTGAGATTTAGTTTTTCCGGTTACCTTGTTTTTTAGCTCAACATTAGCTCTAATGGGAGCTTCATAGGTCATTATTTTTTGTTTTGCAGTTTTTTCGGAGTGCTTTTCTTCTTCCAGGTAATAGTCTTTAAAAGATATCTCCAGGTTTTGTTTTGTAAAGTCTTCAATGGGTGAAAGTTCTTCAAATATTTCGGCAATGCCTTCTTTTATAAACCAGTTGTAGCTTTTTGCCTGTATCTCTAAAAGGTTAGGTAATGGTAAAACCTCTTCAACTTTGTTAAA
>CAZTWZ010000012.1:0-11115 GCA_964617835.1 uncultured Candidatus Saccharibacteria bacterium
GCTTATTAGCATATGTTCTCCTTCCTAAAACCGCCATAAGTGTGTGCACATTACCCTTTTTACAAGAGAAAATTTGTATTATATGGTATAATAAAAGCTACTTCCTATAGAGGAAGAACTATGAAAGCTATAATTTTGGCCGGAGGATATGCTACCCGGCTCTGGCCACTTACAAAGAAAAGAGCGAAACCACTCCTACTTATAAACGGTAAACCGATGGTTACGCATATTGTAGAAAAACTTCCAAAGGATATGGAGATTTTTTTGGTTACGAACTTGAAGTTTAAAAGAAGCTTTAGTCAGTGGCAGAAAAATCTGGATAGAGATGTGAAGCTTGTTTTTGATGATGCGCGAAAGGAAGCCGATAAGCCCGGGGCCCTAGGTGCGATAGCAAACACCATCAAAGATGAAGGCATAGATGAAGATATAATAGTACTTGGCGGAGATAATTACTTTCAGTTTTCTTTCAAAGACTTTATAAAGGAGTTTAAAGGCACTCCCCTTATTTGTGCATACGACATAGGAAACTTGAAAGATGCCGGGAGATTTGGTGTATTAAATGCAAAAGGAAAAAGGGTAGTAAGTTTTGAGGAAAAACCAGAAAATCCGAAGTCGACCTTGGTTAATACACTTTGTATGGCTATACCTCAAAAATCTTTTCCTCTTCTTTTCCAGTTTGTCAAAAAACACAGCGACAACACAGGCGAGTTTATAAAGCACTTAATCCAAAAAGACAAGGTGCATGTTCATATTACGAAAAAAGATTGGTTTGATGTCGGTTCCTTTGAAGGATATTTGCAAGCTCATAAGCAGATACCGGAAAAACGTGAAGGAAAATATAACTTTTATGGTGTTGACTTTGTGGGTAAAAATACATTAGAAGGCAAGGTTTTTATAGATAAGGGTACGATGATTAAAAATTCACAACTCAAGGACTGTATTATCTTGGGAGATTGTAAAATAGTGGATTCTCGTATCACAAACTGTATAATAGACAAGAAAGTTTATATTAATGGCTGCACGAGAAAAGATGAAATACTTGAAGAAAAATCAATTGTTTGCAAGGGCGATAAGTGCAAGGTGCCTATAAAGTGATAAAGTTTGATTTTAATAGTTTAGAGCCGAAAGAAGATGAGCTAAAAGCGTTTAGCTCTGACGATTTTAAATTTGCTCGGGTTCAGCCGGATATGGATAAGATACTTGAGACGGCCGGCAAATACGGAAATGTTAAGAATCTAATCATTGCAGGCCGGGGTGGTTCTGTATCTGCTTTTCGCGCTTTCTGGTACGGACTTGGCAAATATATTTCTGACAAGGAAGTATACTTTGCAGATACGGTTGATCCGGATCGTATTTTTTATATAAAAGACAAGTGTACCCCTAAGGATTCATTGGTTGTTGCTATTTCCAAATCAGGAACAACGGTGGATGTCATAGAAAACGTGCTTGTATTTGACGGTTTTTCACAAGTGGTGATTACAACAGATAGTGATAACCCATTAAGCGCCATTGCCAAGAAAAAAGGATATGATACTCTCCCCCATCAAGATATTGGCGGAAGATTTTCAGGACTGACAGAAGTCGGTCTCTTTCCCGCTGTTTTATGCGGACTTGATATTTCTGAGATTCGAAAAGGCGGTTTACGGGCATATAGTGATTTTAAGGAAGGATCAAATGATGCCAGGAAACTGGCTATTATAATCAGAGATTTGTCCGATAGCGGCTATAATGAAATTTTCTGGCCTATTTATTCTAAGAAACTAGCTGCTTTTTCCGAACTCATCACCCAGCTTGTCAATGAAACGGCTGCAAAGGAAGAAAAAGGCATAAGTACGATTATAGCCGAAGGACCCGAAAGCCAGCATTTTCTAAATCAGAGATTTTTTGGCGGACCGAAAAATATGATCGGGTTTTTTACTACCGCGGAGAGCTTTGACGAAGAAGCGGTGGTCAAGGTTCCTGATAATTTGAAAAGTTTCAAATTGCGTGATGGAAACCTTGGAGACTTAGACGGTATGAAACTATCCGATAGTATGAAGTTCGAACTTCAGGGGACTTATGAGGAAGCCAAAAAGTTAAAAATTCCATCCATTAAGATAGAGTTAGATAGCGTGGATGAATTTAACCTGGGATATTTCACGGCTTTCCTGCATATTTTTGCCATATATCTTGCCCGGGCATTTGGAGTTAATCCTTTTGATCAGCCAGAGGTTGAGGGATCGAAAAAAATAAGCTTTGAAGCAAGAAAGAACTATAAAAAATAGTCGTATTCTGCTATAATCACGAAGCCAAAGATTAAACTGTCATTCCGGACTTGATCCGGAATCTATGATTTATTTGTATGGATTATGAATCAAGTTCAGAATGACATCAGGTAAGTTTTTATGTCTAACGAGGTAGAAGAGATAAAGGATAAGCTGGATATAGTTGACTATGTCGGGCGGGTGGTGCAGCTAAAAAAAACAGGCCAGAACTACAAAGGTCTGTGTCCTTTTCATAGTGAAAAAACCCCATCATTCATTGTCAGTCCTGACAAGCAGATATATCATTGTTTTGGCTGTAATGAAGGCGGAGATATCTTTTCATTCATAATGAAGACTGACGGGATGGAGTTTGTTGAAGCCTTGAAGAAACTTGCCAGCGATGCGGGTATTATACTAACCAAAAGCCATAACCCTGAAAAGAGTGACAAGCGCGAGAAACTTTTTGATATTAACGAAGAAGCATGTTCTTTTTTCGAGAAAAATTTAAAAAATGATTCTGGTAAAAAGGCGCATCATTATTTCAAAAAAAGGAAGCTGACTGACAAAACTATCAAAGAATTCCGGCTGGGTTATGCGCCGGGAGGAAATATACTAATCAAAGAAATGATAGATGAAGGATATGATAAAAAAGATTTAGTTAATGCCGGCGTTGCAAAAATAAAAGATGGAAAGCTGCTTGCTCAATTTCGAAATCGCGTCACTTTTCCCATCGTAAATACCGGTGGCCGGGTGGTAGGGTTTTCTGCCCGCGTTTTAGGCGATGATCTCCCAAAGTACATAAACACACCATCAACTGATATTTATGATAAGTCAGGCATTCTTTATGGCATATACCAGGCAAAAGAAACTATGCGAAAGCAAAAACATACAATAGTTGTTGAAGGTAATATGGATGTCATTGCCTCACATCAGGCAGGAGTTAAAAATGTAGTTGCATCAAGCGGGACAGCGCTGACAGAAAGACAACTGGACATATTAAAAAAGTTTAGCCCAAATATAAAACTAGCCTTTGATATAGATCCGGCTGGTGATATGGCAACTAGGCGGGCGATAGAGCTAGCCTTTCACAAGGGGATAAATGTTAAAATCATTGAAATCCCAGAAGGGAAAGATCCAGCAGATCTGACAGCCAAAGATCCAAAAAAATGGATAGAGGCAGTAAAAAACGCCACCTATGTGATGGATTATCTTTTTGAAAAGCTATTTACGGCTGATACTCAAAAAGATATTTTAAAGAAAAAAAAGGCAACAAGAGAGTTTGTCTCTTTCATTTCAAAACTGGAGGATCCTATAGAAAAAGATCATTATATCAAGAAGCTTGCCGATAAAATCCATGTCTCCGAAGGCGCGATAAGAAAAGCATTAGAAAGAAATGTTAAAAATAGCATAAAAATAAAGCCCAGTTTGGGTGATAAGGATAAGGAGCATCAAAGTATAGGAGACAAGACTGAACAACGTCTTTTAGGGATAGCGCTTAGCGATAAAAAGAACTGTAAATTTCTTTTTGAAAATGTGAAATTGGAAGATTTTAAAAATGAAGAAATGAATAAGCTTTACAAAAAGGCAAAAAAACACTATAATGCGAAGAAAGTTTTTGATCTGAAAAATTTTAATAAAACGTTGGGACCGGAGGAAGCTAAAAATTTTAATGTTCTGCTTGTAAAAAGCGAGCTTGAGACAGAGCTCTTGAATGAAGAAGAAATGCGGGAAGAGGTTTTCTATCTAGCCAAAAAAATAAAGCAGCTGAACATTAAAGACGGGAAAAAGGCCCTTAGCCAAGAAATTAAAGAGGCGGAAGCCAGAAAGGATGATAAGTGCGCAAAAAATCTGATAAAAAAGATGCAGGAACTCCTAAAAAAAGAACGAAATCTATAACAAAAAAGACGACAGGCAAAAAATCAGCAAAGAAAGTCGTGAAACAAAAAACAGTAAAGAAGCAAGTTAAGAAAAAGCAGATGGAAAAGACACAGAGAGTTACAGCAAAAAGAACTGTGAAAAAACAATCCAAGAAAGTTATTCAGAAGAAGGTTACTAAAAAAACCATAACCAAAAAACCTGCTTTAGAAAAATCCGAAGAAGAAAGAGAAAGAGAACTTTTAGCAAAAGGAAAAGCGAAAGGTTTTATAACCCAGGATGAAATCATGGCTGTTTTTCCTGATGTAGAAGAAAACGTTGAACTTCTTGATGAGATTTATGCCATACTTTCAGAAAAAGGCATTGACGTTGTGGATAGCCGGGAAAAAATGATATGGGGGGATACAAGCAAAGATGCGGAAGAAAAAAATACACAGGAAGTTAGCGATTTTGCAGATGATTCAGTCAGAATGTATTTAAGAGAAATCGGTAAAATTCCTTTATTAACCAGAGAAGAAGAAGTGGCGCTTGCAAAAAAAGTTGTTGCGGGTGACCTGCAGGCAAAAAAGGATCTGACAAAAGCAAACCTAAGGCTTGTAGTTTCTATCGCAAAAAAGTTTATGGGACGCGGACTGGATCTTCTGGATCTGATAGAAGAAGGCAATACCGGTCTGATGCGCGCGGTTGAAAAGTTTGACTATACAAAAGGATTCAAGTTTTCAACCTATGCGACCTGGTGGATTCGCCAGGCCATAACCCGCGCTATAGCTGATCAGGCGAGAACCATCAGGATTCCTGTCCATATGGTTGAAACTGTCAACAAACTGCTCAGAACCAAAAGGAGACTACTCCAGGATCTGGGTCGTGAACCTCTTCCAGAAGAAATAGCGATGGAAATGGAGATGGATGTTGCAAAAGTTAACCATATTTTGAAAATATCTCAGGACACTGTCTCTATTGATGCTCAAATCGGTGAAGAAGAAGATTCGCGCCTTGCTGACTTTATAGAAGATCAGGAAGCGGTAACGCCGGCAGAAGCGGCAACGTCCGAGCTTTTAAAAGAGAACATTAAGGAGGTTTTAGGATTTTTAACCCCAAGAGAGCAGAAAATATTACGAATGCGATTTGGTCTGGATGACGGTCATGGACACACCCTGGAAGAAACAGGGCAGGAATTTGGAGTTACACGTGAAAGAATACGGCAGATTGAAGCAAAAGCTTTAATGAAACTCAGAAAACACCGAGAAAGCAAAAAGCTAAAAGATTATCTCAGATAGTCAAGTTTGCTCTTGAATAAAGACGGCTTAAATAGTATAATGCTCTACGTATGATAGAGATTTTAATTTTTACTTTAGCAGGCAGTTATGCCCTCTCAATACTAGTTAGGAAGGTTTTGATTCACTTTGATGTCTTGGCCCATCCGAGTGAGAGGAAGATACATAAAAAAGCTGTTCCGGAAGGCGGGGGGATAGCTATTTTTATTATAGTTATTTTTGTATCTGCTATTTTTCTGGAGTTAAACCAAGAGTTTCTTGGTTTTTATGCAGGTGCCACACTAATGTTTTTAATGGGTCTTCTGGATGATATTTTTGATGTAAGGGCTAGATATAAACTCCTCGGACAGGTACTGGTGATTGGTCTGGCTATGTATCTGGGGCTGAAAATAGAATTTGTTACCGGACCCGGAAGTACGTTAGTAAATATTGGTTTTCTTTCTCTGCCTTTAACATTTTTATGGCTTTTAGGGATAACAAATGCCATCAATCTGATCGATGGGCTAGATGGGCTAGCCGGAGGTGTTGGCGCTATAGTTGCTATAATCTTGGGAATAGTTGCTCTGGGTGAGGGCAGAACAGAAGTAGCTATTCTGGCATTTGTTATAGCCGCGGCTACTATCGGGTTTTTACCGCATAACTTCTCTCAAAGAAAGAAAATGTTTATGGGAGATAGCGGTTCTCAGTTTTTGGGATTTTCCCTGGCTGCTCTAGCTATTCTCGGAGTGACAAAAGTTGCCGCAACTTTTACCTTGCTTACACCTATAATGATATTGGCTATACCTATTTTTGATACACTGTTCGCCATTATCAGAAGGACAAAAAACGGCAAAAAAATATTTGTAGCGGACAGAGGGCACTTGCATCATCGTCTCCTGGATCTTGGTTTTACTGAAAGAAAAGCAGTTACATTTATATACTATGTCACAATACTTTTAGGTTTTGTGGCAGTTTTTTCTACCAAAATAACACCAAAGAATGCAGTTATACTGTTTATTATTACGGTGGGGATGATTATTGCTATGTCGTTTATGCTGTCTCGTCAAGGCAAAGCGAAGCACAGGGGCTAGATTTTTGAAAAAGTTTATGTTAATATATTTTTACAAAAGGGTTTCTTTGAGGAATCTTTTTTGATTATACCAGTTGCAAATTTTAAGCAAATTTACTGATATACAAATAAGTAATTAAACTTTTAATATAATAAGGAAAGGAAAAAATGAATCTAAACAACTATCTTTTGTTTGCGCTTGGATCATCTGCACTGGCTATCTTGTATGGCGGGTATTTAATTAAATGGGTCTTGAACCAAAAAGACGGGAATGAAAAAATGAAAGAAATCGCTTCTGCCATTCAGGAAGGAGCAAGGGCTTATTTAAATAGACAGTATAAAACCATTTTTATAGTTGCGGTAGCTGTGTTTGGTATTCTTCTTTTCACTCTCGGTACAAACACTGCTCTCGGATTTTTGGTTGGCGCTCTCGCATCAGCTGTAGCGGGCTATATAGGTATGAATATATCGGTCAGGGCAAATGTCAGGACTGCTGAAGCGGCGCGAAAAGGTATGAAGGAGGCTTTGGATGTCGCCGTTAAGGGCGGAGCGGTAACCGGATTTTTGGTAGTCGGACTGGCGCTTCTTGTTGTTACTCTTTTTTGGATAGTAACCGGTGATGCGAAGGCTCTTGTGGGGCTTGGCTTCGGAGGATCGCTCATATCTGTTTTTGCCCGGCTTGGCGGAGGTATCTATACTAAGGGTGCTGATGTTGGAGCCGATCTTGTCGGCAAAGTTGAAGCGGGAATCCCCGAAGATGATCCCAGAAATCCTGCGGTAATAGCAGACAATGTCGGTGATAATGTCGGTGACTGCGCCGGTATGGCGGCCGATCTTTTTGAAACCTATGCCGTAACGGCAGTGGCGGCAATACTCCTTGGAACACTAGTATTCAATGACTTTGACAATGCTGTTTATTACCCTCTTGCAATTGGCGGTGTTTCTATTATTGCTTCCATTATCGGTTCGTTTTTCATTAAACTGGGTAAAAGCGGAAACATAATGAACGCGCTATATAAAGGCTTGATTGTTTCAGCCGGTATCTCTGCTGTGGCATTTTACTTCATTACCCAAAAAATTATGGTGGGGAATGGTCTCTATACTCCTGAAAAGCTCTACTTTGCGTCACTTATCGGTTTAGCCGTGACAGCGGGCATGGTTATCATTACGGAATATTATACATCTATAAAGTATAAGCCGGTTAAGTCTATTGCCAAGGCCTCTGAAAGCGGTCATGGCACAAATATTATTGCCGGACTTGCCGTAAGCATGAAGTCAACTGCGCTGCCGGTGATTTTGATAGGAATAGGTATTGTTGTTTCATTTATGCTAGCTGATACATATGGCGTGGCAGTGGCCGCAATGAGCATGCTTTCTATGGCGGGCATTATTATTACAATGGATTCATATGGCCCGATTACTGATAATGCCGGCGGGATTGCCGAGATGGCAGATCTTCCGGCAAAAGTCAGAAATATTACAGATCCCCTGGATGCCGTCGGCAATACAACGAAAGCGGTAACAAAGGGATATGCGATAGCTTCAGCGGGACTGGCAGCTATAGTCCTTTTCTCGGCTTTCACAGAGGAGATTATAAATGTTGGCGGTTATGAAGTAGATTTCTCGCTTTCTGATCCATATATTCTAGTTGGACTTTTCCTTGGCGGAATGCTTCCCTATATTTTTGGAGCTCTTTCAATGGAAGCGGTAGGGAAAGCCGCCGCCGCAGTAGTAGAAGAAGTGAGAAGGCAGTTTAAAGAGATAAAAGGCATTATGACCGGCAAAGCAAAGCCGGAGTATGGCAAGTGTGTAGATATTGTGACTAAGTCAGCTATAAGACAGATGATAGTTCCGGCTCTCATCCCTGTTCTTGCTCCTGTGGTCATAGTCCTTATAGGCAGATACCTGGGTGGAGATACGGGACCAAAAATGCTTGGTGGACTTCTAATCGGCTCTATAGTTACCGGGGTCTTTGTAGCGATTTCTATGACTTCCGGAGGAGGCGCCTGGGATAATGCCAAAAAATATATAGAAGATGGCAAATATGGCGGCAAGGGATCTCTGGCGCACCAGGCAGCCATTACAGGAGATACGGTTGGTGATCCCTATAAGGACACTGCCGGTCCGGCTATAAATCCGATGATTAAGATTCTAAATATCGTTGCGCTTCTTCTGGTCGGCATGATGTTCTAAGTGACTTACTAATTTACAAATGGATGTTACCAATTACTAATCATACTAATTTACTTATTACGAATTTTATGTTACCAATTGCCAATGATACTAATCTGCCGGTAAACTAAACCTCCAGTCTTACCTCATTAATTTTATTAAATTGGCTTAAGCAATTCGTAGATTTGTATTATTTGTAATTGGTAGGATAGTGCTTATTGTTTACTTAAAGCTGAAATAGATGATATTATATTGATTAGCGGGTCTATGGGTATGCAAGGGTCTGTTATTTCGAGAAAAAGGGATTCCTCCACTTTCCACTAATGTGGTGGCGGTCGGAATGACAACAAGAGAGAATTTGCAGTTTGGAGTTGTTAGTATATTAGCAAGTAAATCAAAGGCGGATGAAAAAAACAAAAGCCATAATAGATAGATTTGAGGGAGACATAGCGGTTATATCAGCTGACTCAGCTGTTTTTGATATTCCAAAGACAATATTGCCAGAAGATGCAAAAGAAGGAGATGTGGTTTATATTACCACCACAAACGATGAAGAAAAGACAAAAAGCAGAGAAGAGGCGGCAAAAGCTTTACTTAATGAGACTCTAAGGGAAAAATAGATTGGTTAAAAAAAAGGCATCCGTGCAAAAAGAAAAAGTGATGTATGCCTACATCGCTTTCTTTATCATTGCCACAATGTATGTAGGGACTCTATTCTATAGCTCTGTTATTTATGAAGATAAAATTTATCCGGGGATATCTGTTGCAGGGATTCAGGTTGGTGAAATGACTAAATCAGAGGCAAAGGAAACCATTTCAAAAAAAGCCGGGGAATATCACCACAATCCCGTGCTAAGCGGCAAGCAGAACTACGAACTAGATGAAGCGAACCTGGAAGTTGATTATGATATTCAGGGCACGGTAGAAAAAGCATTTGAAGTTGGCCGAAATGATGATCTAAATCCGATAAAGCGCTACTCTGAAAACATTCCTGTTATTATAAATTTAAATACCGATAAGCTTGCTGATGAGCTTATCAGTATTGCCAGTAAGGAAAATGAAAAGGTTGAAGATGCCGGTCTTTTTATGCAGGGAGGCGAGCTCCAGACAACAAAAGAAAGTATAGGAACCAGAGTTCTTTTAAATGAAAATATAGAACTGCTAAAGGAAAATCTGGGAAACTTTCAGTACGACATCGTCCTGCAAAAGAAAAATATAAACCCCAATGTAAAAGAATCTGACATCAAGACTGCAGAGAAGCAGATTCAGGAAGTTTTATCTCGTCAGATTATACTGAAAAACGGCAATAAAAGCTATAATTTACTGGAAAAGAGTATAGCGGGTTTTCTCTCTTTTCAAAACAATGAGACAAGCCCGTCTCTTGTGTATTCTCTCAGTTTAAAACATTTTTTTTCATCCCCAATGCTAGGCACAGGAGTTGATATATCTTTTGACAGGGAGGCGATAAGGGACTGGGCTGTATCTTTCTCGGGAAACATTGATGTTGAGCCCAGAAATGCCAAACTTTCAGGAAGTGCCAGCGGTGTTCAAGTGATTTCTTCAAGCAGAGATGGCAGAAAAGTGATCATTGATGATTTTGTATCAAAGTTGTCAGATGTTTTGGAGGGTTCAGGCAGTGAAGTAGAAATACCAGTGCAAGTTACAAAGGCGGAAGTTCGGGATGATAACTTAAACGAGCTTGGTCTAAAGGGGCTCATATCTCGCGGATATTCAAACTTTTCCGGCTCACCGGCAAACAGAATACATAATATCAAAGTAGGAGCATCTAAGTTTAATGGAACACTGATAAAGCCGGGTGAAAACTTTTCCTTCAATGAAACCCTGGGTCCGGTAGAAGCTTATACCGGATACTTGCCCGAGCTCGTTATTTTAAAGAATAAAACTGTTCCTGAGTATGGCGGGGGTCTGTGCCAGGTTTCGTCAACTGCCTTTCGGGTTGCCCTAAATGCGGGACTGCCTATTACTTCCCGTTTTGCCCATGCCTATCCCGTGCAGTACTATAAGCCGTATGGAGTAGATGCCACGATCTATCTTCCCTCACCTGATCTCAGGTTTAGAAATGATACAGGCAGCTACATCCTGATCCAAACTCATATAAGCGGAAACAAGCTTTACTTTGATTTTTATGGAACTAAAAAAGATATAACCCTCAAGTTTGCCGGAGATGCGGCAGGTACACAAGGTGTTTCCGATCATGCAGAGGGGCTGACACCCACCATTACCGAACAAGAAGCACGTGGCAAAGGTTCGTTCACGGCTACATTCTATCGTCTGATCTATGATAGTGCCGGAAAGCTAATCAAAACCAACTACTGGACGAGTAAATATGACTCACCGGATAAGTACCCGCATTAGAGAGTTGATTTTAAGCTTAAAATTCGCTATACTATTCTAGTATTTGACAATCCCGGGTAGCTCAGTGGTAGAGCAGTTGACTGTTAATCAATTGGTCGCCGGTTCGAATCCGGCCCCGGGAGCCAAA
>CAZTWZ010000013.1:0-11098 GCA_964617835.1 uncultured Candidatus Saccharibacteria bacterium
GCTTTTGGGTATTGCCGCTTTTTCTTTAACACGCATGCACTTAGGAAGATCACATCTTTGTTGACATAATATATTATATATATTACTATGAAGATATCAGCCTTTTGCGCACCTTAATCGGCTTACGTTACCAATCCTATCCGGACCTTCTCCGACCAATATTGATCTAATGCGATTTCTTGCAACCGGCGTTGTGTACGTCTGCAAGTAATGCTCTATACGATCATATTTCTCAGGTTTTCTGAGTACAGCTGTTCCTTCTTCCCTCATGATAAGCCTCCTCGTATATGTGACCCGGATACTAGCTTTACAGGGAAGCGCCATTTGGTATAAGGTGCCCCTGTAATAGGAAACAGACTTCCTTGGTTCACCTCCTTGTGAGTGTCTGTTTCGCTCTTGGCCCTGATTCGCGCATGTTTGCCGCTACAGCTTGACGCGCGGATCGGGGCTTTTCTTGTCAGCCCCGAAATCAGGGGTTTAGAATGTGATTCTAATATATGGGAATAAAAAAGTAAATATAAATAATGTATATTAACTCAGTTGCTGTAACAGAAAGATGGGAATATACTATATACCTAGCCAGTTTCCTAACCGTCATATATCCAGGAGGAATAACGATGTTCAGTGAGAATAAGTATATTTATAAGCATGTTATAAATAATTTTAAGGTAGATTGAGAACTCGCAAATCTGGAGGGTGAGACGTGCTCGAAAGTAAATATACTGTACAGTGCCCGAGACTGATTTTAGGAGAGGATGAAGAATCACGGGATCTTTTTGACCATTGCAGTGGTGAATTGAGGAGGCGGCTATATGGCCTACCTGACGGCGGAACACTGCTTTTGGATTTGAAGAAAGTGCTTGTTTCTGATGAAAATTTCATGTTCGACATGGTAGCGATTCTACAGAGTGCAAGCGGAGGTTTGTTGCAAGGGAAGCACTTTTTATTGTTAGAGCCCAAGGATCGAGTCCTAAGAGTGCTAATAAATGTTTTAGATATGGTGTCCGAGTGTGCGATGGTCCTCGATCATAAGGGTGCTATAAAGCCAATTGGATATTCTCTTAATACTACGCTTCTGAAAACGTTACACGCTGTATTTAATGCCGACAGTAAAAATGAGATGGTTTCAGCTGCCGACCTACGTAAATATGATGCTAGTTTGACCACGCAAGTTTATGCAGATAGTTTGCGTCGGCTCTATCATTGGGGCTTTCTTGATAGACAAGAACAGCCAGGAAATCGCGGTCGCCCTCTGGTTCGGTATTGTCCATTTTGGCCACTTAATGAAAAATTATGGCCTACTAGCGAAGTATACTGGGAGATTCCGTCGTTGAAGTCTAATGATGATCCCAAACAGTTCTATTTTCCGGGAACTCATGAGGAGTATCGGGATGCTAGCTGAGATTCATCGCTAACTTATTGTAAAAACTTCTTCTTCGCAAGCCTCTCAAGCTGATGTATCATATGAATGTCGCTGTTCAGATAATGTCCGACCAGCTCGACCAAGAAAAAAGACCCCGATGGGGTTATTTTTTTCTTGTCAGTGATGAGGTGGTGAGAATCTCAAAGAACTGCCAGTTAAAGTGAAAAGATGGTAAGATAATATAGGTTGGGATTTAGTAGAGAACAATAATGCTAATAATATAAAAGCAGTTTAACTGCTTCGAGTCCTCTCACCCCGACCAGATTTGTCTACTTGTTTTACTTTCTATATAAATTAGAATTCTATTATGTCTAAAAAAGTTGTTATTGCGGGGAGTGTCAGTTTAGAAAAGGAGATGAAAAAATGGGTTGATTTTTGGAACTCAAAGCCCAATTATTCTGTTATTGACTGGCCCAATCTTATAAGTGAAGAGGAATTTAGTAAAGTATATCCTAAGATCTATCAAGAATTCTTTCACAATATGACATTAGCAGATATTGTTTTTGTAGCCAATGAAAATAAACATAGTATTAAAGGATATATTGGCGCCGAAACTTTTGCTGAACTAGCATTTGCTGTAGCCCAGAATCTTGTTTATGATAAGGATGTAAAGGTATTATTGGCAAAAATGCCTTCAAAAAAAGTACAGTCGATTAATGAAATAAAGGCTTGGCTAAAGTTAGGATGGATAGAAGTGATAGGCAAATAGTTAATGAAAGGTTATGGTTTTAATTATGAAAGAAGACGCAAAGAAAATAGTTAAATTTTTTCATTACGCTGAAGGTCTAAAAAAAGAATTGCGTAATTTATGGCTTAGTAATGGTAGGCAAGAAGACTCAGCTGAACATAGCTGGAGAATGGCTCTTATGGTCATGTTGATTGCTCCGAAACTGTCACTTAAGGTTAATAGTGAAAGAGCAATGAAGATTGCTCTTATTCATGATATTGTTGAAATTGAAGCTAAGGACACTCCACTTTACCAGCATTTTAATAATAAAGAAGCTAAAAAAGATAAGAAAAAGAGGGAAGAAAAAGCAATTTCAAATATTTATAAGGCATTAGGTGGGGTAATGGGTGATGAGATTCGTGACTTGTGGCATGAATATGAGGATCAAATAACAAACGAAGCTAAGGTAGTGAAGGCGGTTGATAAACTTGAGTCTCGACTTCAATTTATTGAAGATGGTGTAAAAGCTTATAAGCAGTCGGAAACAGCAATGTTTCCAGAAGTCAAAGAATATTTTACGAAACTCTTTAGTATTGATCCTTTTTTGAAGGAACTTGGTGAGATTGCAGAGCTAGAGAGGGATGAGAAATTAAAAGCAATGAAAGCTGAGGGCAGATTTGATGAATAAACTTATTATTTACACAGACGGAGGGGCGAGGAATAATCCGGGACCGGCAGGAATCGGAATTGTTATCTATGACGCAAATAAAAAGATACTGGAAAAGCATAAAGAGTACATTGGTGAGGCGACGAATAATCAAGCGGAGTACAGAGCACTTGTTAAGGCGCTTCAGTTGGCTGAAAAATATATGCGATCAGATTCCCGCCTGCGCGGGAATGACAAGAGGTTGGAAATAGAATGTTTTCTGGACAGTGAACTCATAGTAAAACAGTTAAATAAAGAATATAAAGTCAAAGATCCGGATCTGCAGGTCTTATATAATCAAATCTTAGATCTTGCAATATTTAAAAATATTTCTTTCAAACACGTCAGGAGAGAACAAAACAAACTAGCCGATAAACTGGTCAATGAAGCTATAGATGAGGCCCAAAGGGTTTAATTTCTAAATCTGAATTTCTAATTTCTAAATAAATTCTAAATTCAAATGTTCAAAATATGTCATTCTGGTCATCCGACTCTGAGGTGAGCTCATCGCTCAGACTCGAAGAGCTTGTCCAGAATCTTATTTATTTTATAGATTCCGGATCAGGTCCGGAATGACAGGGGAGAGATATTCTGCGCTTTGCTAAGGCAGTATTTGAGGATGGCGTGTGGTGTCAGTTTTTACAAAATTCTTTATTTTTGAAAACCAGATAATTACCAAACTCTTTTTCCAGAGTAAAGTTGTTTAGCATATATAGAATAACTTTTTTATTTTGATAGTATAGGCTACCCTCATCTTTTGAAATAATCCAGTATTTTGGTTTTGATTTTTTAATATCTGAGATAAAAGTATCGTCAAGATTAAAGCCGTAGTTATCTCTTTCGTCTAAAAGCAGGACACTGGCCGAAATAAATCTGGAGCCGGAGTCTCGTTCTGTCATTCTGTACAGCACAGCGCCATAGGTATAGGCGATGATTTTGTCATCTTTATCAGAGTTAGCCTTTATATAATCCGCAACCTGCTGATATTCGCTTAACTCTGTTTTTACCGGTCCTGAAAATGAGTTCAAAAACTGCTTTGCAGATATCCCAAGCGAAACAACCATCCCTGCCAGCAGTATCAGAACAAGGAATAAGTTCTTGAGCTTTCCAATCTTTAAAAATACATCACCGCTATAGACCATAACCAGGATGAAACTGGGGAGAAGTATAAGGAAATAATATGGATAGAAAGAGCCGAGGCCAAATCCGAATATCAGAGAAGAGATAAACATAAAAAAGAGGAACCTATAGATATTATCTTTCTTTATTTTCCTAAAGTCTTTTAAAAACCTGTATCCAAAAACCGCCAAAGGGATAACAAGCGGCAAAAGCATAAGAATAAAGATGCCTTGCGGCGAAACATTACCGCCCCATGTACTTTTGGCATAAGCCGAGGAGAAGAAAAAAGATGCCACAAGGAAATCATTTAACGCATTTTGTGAGTTAAAGTATAGAATCCAAAAAACAGAGAAGATCACAAAAGGAACGCCAAAAACGAAGTAATTTACCACAAACTTTTTTATACTTTTATAGCTCATTAAAAATATTTCAATCAGGATGGGTATACTGAGGAGTGAAAAGTTTGGTTTGAGATAGAAAAGAACCGAGAGGCAGATACCGGAAAGAAAAAGGAACCAGTATCTGCTATTGTCATTTCGACCGACTTCGCGAGACGACGAGTGGAGAAATCCCTTTTCTACGTTTTCAAGAGATCCTTCGGCTGCACTGCGTTTCGCTCGGGATGACACAAGAGAATAAAACTTAAAGAAAGCAAGGAACATGAGCATTAAGAAGATAAGCCCGATATTCTCCGTGTTGTTTCCGCTAGAAGTAAACTGGGAAAGATTACGCCAAAAAACATATAGGAGTAAGGCTATTTTTATAATTTTATCAGCATTATTCTTGCCAAGGGTCAGACCCTTGGCAAATAAGCTGGATAGTTTGTAAAAAAGAAAGATATCAAAAATTGCAAGCGATGTTAGGAAAATACGGTGCAACACCAGGTTTCCGCCAAAGATGAGGTGCATAAAAGCGTTAAACTCAAAAATAAGCGGAGGCTTGTGGTCCCAGGCACCAACATATAGGAGCTGTCCATTTGCTATCGCCTTGCCGACGTAATAAAAAATCCAGTGATCCGAGTCATACGGATAAAACCAAGTCGCCGTCCTTGTAATGATAAATATCAAAACCAGGGCAATCCAAAAGGCCTTTTTGTTTTCAAGAAATTTATTAAAAAGTATCTGTATCTTTTGCATAGGATAACTTTAACAGATATAGTGTTCTGTTTTCAAGGTCAGACCTTGTAAGCAATATTTCAATTTTGACTTTTAAACCATTTTTTGTGCTATAATAAAATCTATGAGAAAGATATTAAGAAGTAAGACAACTATTCTTTTAATAGTAGCGTTAATAGCTGGTTTCGGCGGAACTTTCGCGTATCTTTCATTAACAGATAGCTCAACAAAGGAAGATTCTAAAAAAGAAGAAACGAAAAAAGATGAGAATGTGGATAATAAGACTGAGAAGGGAGAAGGGCTGCCGGCAGAAAAGCCAGTCTCCAGAACTCCAGAACCTGTTCAGGAGAAAGCGCCGACCAATGATTCATCTGGCTTGAGTGCGCTTAACTCCTCAGTAACAGCACAAAAGAATCCATCGAATGACTCTATTGATATATTGTTTTATTTGGAAGGTTCTGGTGTTTTCACGTCTCAGGAAAAGTCGGGCAGTTCATGGATAACGGTCAAAGAAAACCAGTATTATGCAGGCAGCGGCGGTTTCCCTGCCGGCTCTATTCCGGCCGGACAGGAAACGAAGACAATGCGTGTCTTGAAAATAGAAAATGGCAAATATGTAGCCGTTACAAAGGAGTTTACCATTACACGCTCAGAGGTTGAGGCGTCACTGGGGATAAAAACATATAACTGATAAAGCAAATCTCAAAATTCAAAAATCAAAATGAAAATTAAAAAATTGATTGGAAATTGGGATTTGGAAATTGAAAAATCGAAGCTAGAGAATTCCTCGGCTTTGCTCGGAATGACGATTTAAATTCAAAAAGGAGATTATTATGAGGGTAGCAATCAATGGTTTCGGAAGGATTGGAAGACAAGTTTTTAAAATACTTTGCGAGAAGTATCCGAATATTGAAATAGCAGCGATAAATGATCTGAGTGATAACAAAACACTAGCTCATCTTTTAAAATATGATTCAAATTATGGTGCTTATAAGGCGGACATCACATCGGATGCAGGTTCCATCACAGTAAATGGCAAAAAGATTAAGGTTTTGACAGAGAAAGAGCCCGCAAATCTTCCCTGGAAAGAAATGGGTATTGATACAGTAGTGGAGTCTACAGGATTTTTTACTGATGGAGAGGAGTGCAAGTCACATATAGGGGCTGGGGCAAAGAAAGTACTCATATCGGCGCCTGCAAAAAACCATGATATTACTATTGTTCTCGGTGTCAATGAAGATAAATATGATAAAGAAAAACACAATATTATTTCAAATGCTTCCTGCACTACAAACGGTTTGGCGCCGATCGTAAAAGTACTGGTTGATAACTTTGGTATAAAGAAGGGGTTAATGACGACCGTTCATTCATATACAAACGATCAGAGAATCCTTGACCTGCCACATAAGGATTTGCGTAGAGCCAGAGCGGCTGCCATAAACATCATCCCCACTTCAACGGGCGCTGCTAAAGCGCTCAAAGAGGTTATACCCGAAGTTGATGGAATTTTAGACGGGATGGCTTTTCGGGTGCCGACTCCGACAGTGTCCGTTAATGATTTGGTTGTTGAACTAGACAAGAGCACAACTACAAGCGAGATTACGGCAAAAATGAAAGAAGCGGCAAACGGACGAATGAAGGGTTATCTGCAAGTTTCAGATGAACTCCTTGTATCTATGGATTTAAAGGGTAACTCGCACTCCTCAATCTATGATAGTCAGCTTACCAAAAATATCGGCGGTAATTTTTTCAAAATAATCGGCTGGTATGATAATGAGTGGGGTTATTCCAACCGCTTGGCAGATCTAGTTAACTTTATATATTCATAAAGTACTCATGAAAACTATTAAAAACGCCAATCTAAAAGGGAAGAGGGTAGTTTTAAGGACTGATTTTAATGTTCCTATTCAGAATGGCAAAATCGTTGATGACAGCCGGATAAAAGAAGCCATTCCCGCTATTGAGTACATTCTGGATAAAGGCGCTTCCATAGTGATTATTTCTCATCTCGGCAGACCCGAAGGCAAAAAGGTTAGCGCTATGAGTTTGAAGCCGATAGCCAGGAGACTGGAGAAGCTTTTAGATAAGAAGATAGATTTCTTAAGCGAAACCACAGGACTAAAAGCAAGAGAAAAGGCTGCAAAACTAAAACCGGGACAGATTATTTGTCTCGAAAACCTTAGATTCAATCCCCAAGAAGAGCTGGGCGATCCTGAGTTTGCCAAAAAGCTGGCAAGTCTGGGTAATGTTTTTGTCCAGGAAGCATTTTCCAGTGCTCACAGGTCTAATGCCTCCATGGTTGCTATTACCAAATTCTTGCCATCGTATGCCGGTCTGCATTTTGAAAAAGAATATACAGAACTTTCAAAAATATTAAAAGAGCCTAAAAAACCTTTCATTTTTATTGCCGGCGGCAAGAAAACAGAGACTAAAGTGAGTATACTGGAAAAAATAATCGGGAAAGCAGATATTATCTTGCTCGGAGGGGGCTTGGCAAATACTTTTCTGTCAGCCGAAGGATATGAAATTGGCAAGTCGTTTTATGAAGAAGAGTATGTTGCAGATGCAGAAAGGGTCTTGCGTGAAGCGTATGATAAGGGGACAGAAATACTTATGCCCAGTGATGTTCTGGTGGCAAAAAACATTTCTGAAAATGCGAGAACGGAAGAAAAAGATGTGGAACAAATAGGAGCTAGTGATATAATAGTGGATATCGGACCTAAAACAGTTTCAAAATATGCGCAGCCGATAAAGTTTGCCGGTACGGTTTTCTGGAATGGCCCGGTAGGAATAACAGAATGCAAGAATTCTGTGAACGGGACGAAAGCCCTGGCAAACATAGTAACTGGCGGAGATATGGTTTCTGTTGCGGGAGGAGGAGATACTATAGCCGCGCTAAAGAAACTAAAAATTAATCAGGATGACTTTGATTATGTTTCAACGGCAGGCGGAGCAATGATGGCGTTTTTATCGGGTGAGAGAATGCCTGCCATTGAAGTGCTGAAATGAGTATTGAGCATATAGTATTGGGTACTAGAGGGAGCAAGGATCTTCCTGCCATTTCCGCACCAAATCAAGTTCATCATAAACTCCAGCTGGAATCCAGTAGATTTGTAAAAATCAGTAAAATTTGTAGATTCGTTTAGAATTAGTAATCTGTAGTAGGAGTAGATTTATGAAAAGAAAAAAAATAGTTATGGGTAACTGGAAAATGAACTTGACTGTTCCGGAAAGTACAGTGCTTTTAACTAAAATCAAAAAAGAAATTCCATCCGGTGTAAAATCAGAAGTTGTGGTTTGCCCCAGTTTTGTAGATATTTATTCAGCAACAGAGGAAATAAAAGGGTCAAACATATTTCTTGGCGCTCAAAATGTGGCTGAGAAAGAGAAAGGTTCATATACCGGTGAAGTTTCTATTTTGGCATTAAAAGGATTCGTAAAGTATGTTCTCGTAGGGCACTCTGAGAGAAGAAATATATTTAATGAGAATGATAAGGTAGTAGCGAAAAAAGCGGAAATAGTTATCAGGCATGATATGACTCCTGTAATTTGTGTAGGAGAAACATTACACGAAAGAGAAGATAGGCTTTCAAAGGTGGTGGTACTTTCACAACTTGAAGCATCTTGCAAACATCTTACAGCAGAGGAGATAGCGGGCAGTGTTATAGCATACGAGCCGGTCTGGGCCATAGGCACAGGCCATGTATGTGACGAGAAAGAAGCGGAAAAGATGGCAGCTGACATTCGGGGTCTCGTGAAGTCACTATATGGAGAAAAAGCCTCAGAAGCAGCTCGCATACTGTATGGAGGCAGTGTGACAGCAAAGACAGCCAAAGATTATAAAAAAGCAAAGAACATAGATGGACTTTTAGTGGGGGGTGCAAGCCTCAACCATCAAGAGTTTGCAAAAATCGTGAAAGTATATTCTAGTAATTCAAATCTCAAATCTCAAAATGCAAAATGACAAATCAAAATTTAAAAATGATTTTAACAAGCGCCTAATAAGGTTTTCTCTTAACATAATTAAATTTTGCAAACTTCTAAGAGAAGACAGAAACCTATGGTCTATTGCTGATCAACTAATAAGATCTTCCACATCAATTGGGGCCAATGTAATAGAGGCAAAATCCTCTTCATCTAAAAGGGAATATATAAAGTTTTTTGAGATAGCCTTAAAAAGCGCTAATGAAACAAAATATTGGCTTATAATAACAAAAGAATCAAGCCCAAAATTTGCAGAGAATGCAGAACAACTATTAAAAGAAGCTGAAGAAATATCCAAGATACTTGGTGCTGGTGTTTTAACTATGAAGGGAAAGAAGCAATTTTGAATTCTAAATTACATTTTGAGATTTGCATTTTGAGGTTTGAATTCAACTCCACAAAGGAGCTACCATGATTGTTTCGGCAAAAGAACTCTGTCAAAAGGCAAAGGAAGACCACTATGCCGTTGGCGCTTTTAATACATCAACACTTGAGATAACAAAAGGAATTTTACAAGTATCCGCGGAGCTTAAAATACCTGTAATCATTGAAACCTCTGAGGGAGAGGCAAACTTTGAGGGATATCAGGTTTTTGTTGATACGGCCAGAGATCTGGCAGATGAACTGGGGGTAGATGTGGCTATAAATCTTGATCATGGAAAAAGCTTTGAAAGCGTTAAATATGCGATAGATTCAGGTTATTCGTCAGTCCACATAGATGGATCAGCATTAAACAAAGAAGAAAATATTACCCTGACAAAGCAGGTTGTGGAGCTTGCTCATGCACATAAAGTCTCGATTGAAGGAGAGCTGGGGTACATAGGCGGAAGCTCTGAAGTGCATGAAGGGGAACAACCTAAAGAAGAAATAGTATTTACAGACCCAAAAGAAGCAGCTGACTATATTAAGGAAACGGGCATAGACATCTTTGCCGGTTCGTATGGCAATGTTCATGGTATATATAAGGATGAACCTAAGCTTGATACAGAAAGAATAAAGAAAATTTCCAAAGCATCAGGTATTCCCTTGTCACTCCATGGCGGTTCCGGAATACCGGATAAACAGATCCAGGAAGCCATAGTAGCCGGTATTTGCAAGATAAATGTTAATACTGAGATTAGGAAAGCATACAGGGAAGCGTTAGATAGGTCTCTAAAAGGCAAAAATGCCGAGATAGTGCCTTATAAATATATGCCGGCTGTAATTGATGCGGTAAAAGAGGTGGTTAAGAAGAAAATAGTTCTTTTTAGCGGTAAATAATTATTGTAATTCTATCTAATATTTGTTACCTTTAAAAAAGTTAAATAATTAAGAATTCTGGCACTTTGGTCGGGATAAGGGAGAAAAGAAATGAGTGAACAAGGAAAATCAATGTTAAATACAAAAAATTTACTGGTTATAATTATAGTAATTATTGTAGGTATAGCAGCATATTTCATTATTTTTAATAGAGATAATAGCCTTATCAAGAAAAGCAATAACACACAAAATAATGAGCAACAAACAAATGACAAATATCAGGCAGTGTTTTTGACAAACGGGCAGGTTTATTTTGGAAAGCTGGAAGATAAAGGCGGGAACTATGTCAAGCTAACCGATATTTACTATTTGCAAGCTCAGGATAAAGTTCAGCCTAAGGATGAAAACACTGCCAATGATCAGTCAAACTTAACGCTGATTAAACTTGGTAAAGAGCTTCATGCCCCGGCTGACGAAATGAATATATCAAGACAGCAAATTCTTTTCTGGGAAGATATCACAGCAGACGGCAAGGTAATGAAAGCAATAGAAGAGTATAAGGCAAATAATCAATAAGAAATATTTTATAGAATAAATAATTTATTCATTGACAAAAATCCAGAAACTTTTTAAAAACCCGGCAAAATGTCCGGGTTTTTAACATTGTCATTTCGACCGACTTCATGAAATGATGAGCGGAGAAATCCCCTAATCCCTGTTCAGAGAAAGGAGCTCCCCTGATTTCGCTATCGCTCTACTCAGGATAACAGTGCGGGGTTCCCTACTTTCCCCTGCAAAAGTTCAGAAACATATTGGACTCTGGCAAGGAGTCTTAACATGAAACA
>CAZTWZ010000014.1:0-11066 GCA_964617835.1 uncultured Candidatus Saccharibacteria bacterium
AAAAAGATTTTCGCCGGATTTTGTGCTGGAATTAGGTCTAGTGCGGGAATGACAAATAAAACTACTTCTTCAGCCACTTCTCTTTTCTTTGCTTATTTTCAAATTTTAGAAGTTCGTTTTTGGTTTTTGTCCGATAATAGTAAACAAGCCATACATTAGCAATTAAAAATAGCACTAATATTGAAAGTGTCATAACTCTTGAACCAAAAATAGGCAAGTTTTGCAATCTGGCAAAAACAGATGTCAGCCCCAAAAGACCGAATATAAGATAAATCCAGAAGAACTGCCTCTCAAAGGCTTTCTTTGCTTTGTAGCTGTCTTGCTTCTTTAGAAGCATACTGACAAGAAAGGCTAGAAAAACAAAGAGCCCGAAAAAGGGCAGGTACACATACCAATATTTAAATTCTTCATTTGTAGAAAAGAGATAATGCTGATCTGAAAGTTTTTCTAAAATATTCATTATTCTTTTTTATTGTCCCCCTTTTCGTCCTCACCGAGAAAATCTATATCATCACTGCAACTGGAACAAACATTTTCATTACCTTCCTGAACCATAAGATTACCACAGTCAGGACAAAGCTCCTGACCCTCTTCTTGAATCTCTTCTTCCCTGCCCGTTCCGCTAGAAGTGGATAAGCTCTGTGAGTTCTTTTCGGGTTGTTTTTTTGCTTTATTGTCCATCAAGAAGATTATAAGATAAAACTAAACTTTCAGCAAGTCAAATTTAAACATCATATGTCATTCTGGACTCCGATCCGGAATCTATATAAATCAAATCTAGATCCTGAATCAAGTTCAGGATGACATGGGGTGGGGTGAGTCAAATCCGAGTATCTATTTTTACCATGCCAGACCCTCTCACTGTCATTCTGAATCCTAGAGTTGCTAGATCGATCGCAATGACAATGGAAATTTCTTAGAAATAGTTTAGGAAGGTCCGACCTTCCGAAGGTCGGACCTTCAAAGCTGCATAATACTGACAATCAAAAAAGACCCGAGGGATGCCCCGAGTCTTTTTTTAAATTTAAACTTTTGTTTTCTCAAGTTTTTGTTTTTTATTTGCCGCCGGTTTTTTCCGGACCTTGCGAGTAGAAGAGATAGCCTCCGATACCAGCTAAGATTAGAAGGAATATGATGCCCCAAAGCGGAACATTGCTCTCTCCCTTTGTATCTTCGGGTTGTTCGTCATTATTTACTTCGGTAGTATTTCCTTCATCTGTCTGAATGGTAGTGTCGGCCTTAACCTCACCCTGATATGACTCAGCGCCATAAACCTGGTTGTCTACAGGCACCTCGGCAACTGCTGTGGTAACAACAGGAGCAGGAGGACCAACGACAGGAGGTGTAACTACAACAGAAGACATTACAGTCACAGTAAATGTTTCAGTTGCTACATTGCCAGCATTATCTGTTGCTGTACAAGTGACAGGGGTATCCCCTAGCGAGAATGATGAACCGGATGGTGGCGCGCAAACCACTGGGGAAGCCAAGCCGCTTCCTGTATCGGTTGCTGTTGGGAGAGTGTAATCCACTACTTCACTCCCAGTGCTAGATTCAACCGGTATATTAGCAACACCTTGCATTTCTGGCCCCGTTGTATCATTTGCAAGTTTCGTGGGTAAACTTTCATTTCCGTTTGCATCGGTGCTTGTAATGTATATCAAGTCATTGCTATCAGCTTTGTTATCACCAATATCAATGGCATCAAAAGAACCATCAGCTTTAGCAGTACCGGTACCAATGGATGGTGATGTTAATGCTGCATCTTTATAAACAGTAACTATACTTAGAGCTTCAACCGCACCTGTTATGCTGCCAGTAACTTCATCATTTGTGCCTGGGTCATTCTGATTAACTGTTATTTTATTCTTGTCAGGTGCAGACGGTGCAATAATATCCTCTGCTGGACTTGATGAATTCTGTGGTTGTGGTATTGCCCTTGCAATAAAGTCGTTTGAGTTATTCTCTGTATCGTATGCATTGCCCTTTGTTGCATCTGCACCACCCACTGCCATTGTCACCGAAGTAGAGCTTGAGTTAGCTTTTCGCTCAACGCTTGTATCATCCGGTGGATTCGGTGTAACTGTTTTCGTTTCAACAAATGCATTTGTAGCCGTACCCAAACCAACACTATCAATAATAGTACCCGCACCATCTTTTAGGGCAACCCCATTATTCTCAGCAATGGAGAGAGTCGTCGTAGTATCTGCAGATATCCCTCCATAACCACTATTTGCCCAAAGATAATAGCTATTTGCATTAATAAACGTGTCTGTGGTCCATGCCTTGATTAGTGTGTCAGATGTACCTCCTGCGGTTCTTTTAACTAACCTAAAATCCTTTAAGTTAACTGGACTACCTATAGGATTATACAATTCTATAAAATCATCATTCGTTGAACTACTAGTACCTATCTGTATTTCACTAATTACCAAGTGATTAGTTCCTGCGAATGTCTTTGTTGGCATCATTGCAAGCCCTAGTACCGGCTGAAGAGCGATCATTGCGACTGCCAAAAGTGTAATCTTTTTTCTTAAGTTTTTTATTACTTTACTCATTTTTTCCTCTCTTTAATCCCTCCGATTTTCGACTTCTTTATTTGTTGTTTAGCTATTCTGTTGTTTTGTTTTTTTGTTATATAGAATGTTGCTGCAAAGATATTTGGAAGTTCTGTTTTAGTATGTCATTCCCGCCTGAACGACTATTCAGTCGGACAGGCCGTCCCGCCAAAGGCGAGTAGGCTTAGCGGAGAAATCCCTTTTCTCTCTGTCATTTCGACCAAGGCGGAGAAATCCCTTTCTCTGATTTCTTTAAGGGATCTCTCGGCTCCGCTGCGCTACACTCGAGATGACAGGGGATGAGATCCCTCGACTTCACAATTTTTCAAATTGTTTCGCTCGGGATGACAGGGGAGTGGAATCCCTCGGCTTCGCCACGTCAGACGTGGCTTACGCTCGGGATGACAAAGACGGCCAATACTAAAACCGATCACCCTCCCTCCAGAATAATTTAGATGTCAAAAAAGACAAATTAAACTCGAGGAAACGTGATCGGTTTCACCACTGACTTCTCCGAAGGACTTCGGAGTACCCCATAGACACCTGTGACCATATCATTCATAGCTGTTTCGGCGCCCCCATAGAGCATAGTCTCACTTTCCAAATTCTTCTCTTTATTTTCTGCTTTATGTCATTCCCGCCTGAACGACTCTCAAGTCGGGCAGGTCGACCCCGCCAAAGACGGGTAAACTGAGTGGAGAAATCCCTTTTCTCTCTGTCATTCTGAAGCATGACTTTAGAATCCATTTCCTTTTGTCATTTCGACCAAGGCGGAGAAATCGCTTTCTCTTTTTCAAGGGATCCCTCGGCTTCACAATTTTTCAAATTGTTACGCTCGGGATGACAGGGGAGTGGAATCCCTCGGCGGAGTTTATCCGTCCGCAGCCTTTGCGGAGGCGGACTCGGGATGACAGCAGTGTTTCTCTACAAATAAAAATTTCCGCCCTCGGAATTTTATTTGTTTTCCCGCCTTTTGCGGGACAGGTTTTGTTTTTATTTTTACCCGCCCAAATTTCATACTGAACTGTTTCGGGTGAATCTCCCTTGAACCTGTTTGGCCCAAAGAAGTAAAGGTATAAAGATAATAATAATACTACGGATAAAAGTCAAGAAAAATCTTTATACTACTACCCCTAATGTCATTCTGAACTAGATTCAGAATCTATAAATTATTTATATAGATTCCGGTTCAAGCCCGGAATGACAATGGAGGTCTTATTTTTTCTTTTGCCTAACCTTGGTTTTTTTAAATCCCGGGGCTTTTGCCTTACTCTTTTTTGCCGCGGGCTTTACTTTCGTTTTTCTGAAAACAGGTTTTGGCTTAGCTGTTTTCTTCACTGCTTTTTTCTTAGCAGGTTTTGCTGTCTTCTTTGGTTTTTTAATATTTGGTTTTGGCTTTTGGGCCGATTTTCTTATAACTTTTTGTACTTGCTTTTTCGCTACAGGTTTTTTAGCAACAACTTCTTTTTTTACTTTTTCCTTTTTACTTTGCACTTCTTCTAGCGGTATTTGCTGTTGCTTGTCTTTATCTCCATTTTCCTTTTCGGCAATACATGCCACTGACGCAACCCTATCATCTGCATCAATTCTCATAATTCTTACACCTTGAGTCGCACGGCCAATTTTAGATATTTTGACTAGAGGGGTTCTGATAATAACTCCTTTTCTGGAAACAACTACGAGATCGTCTTCGTCACTAGCTATAACACGCACGTCAACCGTTCGACCCGTCTTTTTCGTCACCACTCCGGCCTTTATGCCGATTCCTCCACGCCTGTGAGGCGTGAACTGTCCTAGTTTTGTTCTCTTTCCATAACCGTTTTCCATTACTACTAAAAGTTCTCCGCCGGCAATTATAGGATCCATGCCCACCACCTCATCATCGCCCTTCAGCTTAATTCCACGAACCCCGCGAGCTGCCCGACCCATCGGGCGAACATCTTTTTCGTTGAATCTTATGGCTAATGAATTTTTTGTCGCCATTATTATGTCACTGTCTCCATCTGTCATTTTTACCCATTTAAGCTCATCGCTCTTATCAAGGCCTATAGCAATGATGCCTGTTTTTCGGATGTTTAGGAAACTATCAAGAGGGGTCTTCTTTATAGTACCCTTCTTTGTAACCATCATCAGATATTTGCTTTCTTTTTTACCCGACACATTGATAATAGCGGTTACGACTTCCTCCGGCGCAAGCTGGAGAACATTTACTATCGGATGGCCCTTAGCAATACGAGACGCCTCCGGAAGTTCGTAAACAAGTGTCTGGAATACCCGCCCCTTGTTTGTAAAGAAGAGTATGTTGTCATGGTTCTGGGTAAATACCATATGTGTAACGAGATCCTCTTCTTTCGTTTTCATGCCGACTACGCCCTTTCCGCCACGATGCTGAACCCGATAAGTTGAAACGGGGATTCTTTTTATATAGTTGCCCTTTGTCATCGTCACTATAACTTCATCATTTGGTATCAGGTCCTTGTCAGAGAACTCGCCAATGCCTGTTTTGACTACTTTTGTTCTTCTCTCGTCACCATACTTCTCTTTCATCTCGGCAAGTTCACCCTTGATAACACCATATATCTTTTTCGGATGCGCAAGGAGATCTTCCAGTTCTTTAATGAGTTTTTGGAGCGCATCATATTCATCCTTTATCTTTTGCCTCTCAAGCCCAGCTAAAGTCTGAAGCCGCATATCAAGTATTGCCTGTGCCTGTATCTCGGTCAGTTTAAACTTTTTCATCAAATTAACCTTAGCAACTTCCTTGTCCTTTGACTTTTTGATAGTTTCAATCACTGCATCTATCCTTTTAAGTGCTATGAGTAGTCCCTCTAAAATATGCGCTCGTGCTTTTGCTTTGGCAAGCTCAAACTCTGTTCTACGGGTTACGACCTGAAATCTATGTTTTATAAACTCTTCTAGAATGTTTTTCAGTGTCAGGACTCTCGGCTGGATACCGTCCACAAGAGCGATCATATTGACATGAAACGCATGTTGCATCTGTGTCATCTTGAAGAGCTGGTTTAGTATCTTGTTTGGATGAGCATCTTTCTTGAGTTCTACAACTACACGAACACCCTTTCTATCTGACTCATCACGAAGATCACTGATCCCTGCAATCTTCTTCTCTTTCACAAGATTGGCAATTTTTTCAATCATAGCGGCTTTGTTAACCTGATAAGGAACCTCTGTAACAACTATCCTGAAACCACGCTTTTTCTCTTCTATTTCTGCTTTGGCCCGTATAACAATCTTACCGCGACCGGTTGCATAAGCAGTCTTGATGTCATCAGCGTTATAGATGATACCACCTGTCGGAAAGTCCGGACCTTTTATATGCTGGATTAAGTCTTCAATAGCAGTATCGGGATTATCAATAAGCTCACCTATAGCATCAACGAGTTCGCCAAGGTTATGGGGAGGAATAGCCGTCGCCATACCGACAGCGATACCTATCTGTCCATTTAAAAGCAGGTTTGGCAACTTTGCAGGAAGTACTTGGGGCTCTTTTAGGGAACCGTCATAGTTCGGCACAAAATCAACTGTACCCCTATCAATGTCAGCCAGCATTTCCTCTGAAACTTTAGTCATCTTAGCTTCCGTATAACGATAGGCAGCTGCGCTATCTCCATCCATAGAACCAAAGTTTCCCTGCCCGTCAACCAGCATATATCTAAATGTCCACTCCTGAGCCATTCTGATCATAGTTTCATAAACAGCCGTATCTCCGTGCGGATGATACTTACCCAAGACTTCACCGACGATATTCGCCGATTTTTTATATCTGGCAGTGCTTCGTACACCCAGCTTGTCCATCGCATAGAGAATCCTTCTGTGTACCGGTTTCATGCCGTCGCGAACATCTGGCAGGGCTCGGGCAACAATAACACTCATGGCATAGTCAAGATAGCTCTCCTGCATCTCGTCGTTGATATCACGAGACTCAATTTTTCCTATTTTATTTAAATCGTTTTCTTCTTCGTCTGCCATTTTATCCTTATCTTCTTTTATTCTCTTGTCATTCTGAACTCGATTCAGAATCTATATAAATCAATTCTAGTTTCCGGATCAAGCCCGGAATGCTGGAAGAAATTTTTAATTTTACATTTTTATTTTGCATTTTTAATTTTGAATTTTGAATTAACATCATACATCCAGGTTTTTAACATTCTTCGCATGGGTTTGGATGAACTTCTTTCTCGGCTCAACCACATCACCCATCAGTATTGAAAATATTTCATTTGCTTTCTCGGCATCTTCTACTTTCACCTGAAGCAGTACTCTGTTTTCAGGATCCATTGTTGTTTCCCATAGTTGTGACGGGTTCATCTCACCAAGACCCTTATATCTGGCAACTTTGACCCCGGGAATTTTTATATCACTTACCTCTTCTTCGGCTATATTCTCTGTTTCATTCTCAGCAACCGCCCCAGACTCCTGAACTGACTCTTCTTTTTTTACTTTTTCCTTTTTATTTTTTCCTTCCTTAGCTTCTTTCTCTAACCTTGCCAAGATCTCATCTTTTTGCGCTTCATTGTAGGCATAGTTGATCTGTTTGCCCTTTTCTATTTTATAAAGTGGCGGCTGCGCTATATATAGGTAGCCTTCTTCTATAATCTCCGGGAAGTATCTATAATAGAAAGTGAGAAGCAGTGTTCGTATGTGAGCGCCATCCACATCTGCGTCAGTCATTATAACTATTCTATGATAGCGGATTTTAGAAATGTCTTTCGTCTCACCGACACCGGCCCCCATAGCAATAATAAGTATTTTAATCTCCTTCGATGATAGCATTCTATCCAAACGCGCTCTTTCCACGTTCAATATCTTACCTCGAAGAGGCAGTATTGCCTGAAACATCCTGTCACGCCCCTGTTTAGCAGAACCTCCGGCAGAGTCACCCTCTACTATATAGAGTTCACTAACCGATGGATCTTTTGAAGAGCAGTCGGCAAGTTTCCCCGGCAGAGTCATGCCCTCAAGCACACCTTTGCGGATAACAGTATCACGGGCAGCGCGGGCAGCCACTCTAGCACGAGCCGACAAGAGACACTTACCGATAATTTTCTTTGCCTCGTTCGGATTCTCTTCTAAAAAGTAAGAAAAGTACTCGCTCATTACCGAGCCAACCTGATTCTGCACTTCCGGATTTCCAAGCTTTGCCTTCGTCTGGCCTTCAAACTGAGGATCAGGAAGTTTTACAGATACAACCGCTGATAAGCCCTCCCTGACATCATCACCGGTCAAGTTATCCTTCGTCTCTTTTATAATGCCGTTTTTTCTGGCATAGTCATTAATTGAACGCGTAATAGAAGTTCTAAAGCCCGTCAGATGAGTTCCGCCATCACCGGTATTAATGTTGTTTGCAAACGTCTGCACATTTTCAGAGTAGTCATCTGTGTATTGGATGGCTATCTCTACAACTGTCGTGTCAACTGTCTTTTCTACATAAAATACTTTGTCATTTATAATTTCTTTAGCTCTATTCATATGAGCAACATATGATTTGATACCGCCTTCAAAGTAAAAGCTGTATGTCTTGCCACTTTTTTCATCGGTCAATCGAATTTTTACGCCCTTGTTAAGATATGCGCGTTGGCGAATCCTATCCAATATCTTTCGGAAATTAAATTCAACCGCTTCAAAAACTTCCGCATCAGGAGTAAAGGTGATCTTCGTGCCGGTATGCTTTGATGTGCCGACTTTTTTGACTTTTGATACCGGTTTGCCCCCATTTTTATATTCCTGAACATAGAGATTATCGTCACGCGCCACCTCGGCTTTCAGATAGGATGAAAGGGCATTTACCACAGACACACCGACACCATGAAGACCGCCTGAAACCTTATACTCTCCTCCGCCAAACTTTCCTCCGGCATGAAGAACGGTGAGCACTGTCTCAAGCGCGCTTTTTCCGGTCTGCTTTTGCTTGTCTACCGGTATGCCGCGGCCGTTATCTGAGATACTCATAGAGCTATCTTCATGAATCACAACTTCAATGTTGTCACAATATCCAGCCATCGCCTCATCAATAGCATTGTCCAAAACTTCCCATACTAAATGATGGAGACCCTCCGATCCCGTTCCGCCAATGTACATTCCCGGACGTTTTCGGACAGCTTCCAAGCCTTCCAAAACCTGAATTTTGGAGGCATCATATGCTTCTTTTTTCTTTTTTTCCGCCATATAATTTTAGTTAACTACTCCTCATGTTGTCATTCCGGACTTGATCCGGAATCTATATTAATAAACCCGGATCTTGAATCGAGTTCAGGATAACAGTAAAATACACAACCTAAACTAATATCCTTATATCTGGACATCTCTCTTTTTTGCCTTTCCTAAGACATTATTTTGAGTCTCAATACCCCCTTGAAACCGAGAGATTTTTTGAAAGTTAAGCCCTTTCGGACTACCCCTATTTTACCACAAAACAAGTACAAAAACAAAAGAAAAAAGCAAGAAAATAATGATATTGAAGTAGGGCTATATTCCTGTATCCCTCGGCGGGGGTTCTTCTGAAATAGTCGTCATAGAGCCGATAGACATACGCGCCAGCACTTCTTTACTAACCACCTCTCTCGGTCGTGCGTATTTAAGACGAGCAAGCTCTCTGATTGACTTACCAACAGTAGCATCAGAAACCCCCATTAACGGAAAACCGATGATATTAAACGGACGTGATGGTATTCCGTTAATAATGAGACGTATTGCCGCATTATAGTTTTCTATATTTATAAGATCCTGTTGTGTGAATACCGGTTCAAACTGCTTCGCCATAAACTCTGCATCATCCGGACCGACACGAAAGCTAATTATCGTACCGACGTTACCAAAAACAGCACCCTTTATCTCATCCGTAAGCTGGCCGATAAACTGGTTTGCTACAATTAGAGATAGCCTATATTTTCTAGCTTCTGAAAGTATCTGGGCAAAAGACTCGGTCAGAAAGTTCTGGAACTCATCAACGTAGAGATAAAAATCCTTCCTCTCTTCTTCAGGTATATCAGTTCTGGACATCGCTGCCATCTGAAGTTTTACAACAAATATCATACCGAGAAGACGCATGTTTAGTTCTCCAATCCGGCCTTTAGAAAGGTTAACAAGCAAAATCTTGTTTGAATCCATTATTTCTCGCAAATTCAGTGATGACTTCGGTTGCCCGATAATGTTACGCAAGGTAGTATTTGTCATAAATGCGCCGAATTTGCCGATAAAATAACCCATCATTTCAGATTTATGATAATCTGATGTTTTACCTATCTCATCAATCCAGAAACTCCTGACTACCGGATCTTCAACGTACTTTAGCTTATGTGCCAAAAACTTATCATCGGAAAAAACTTTTGGCACTTCTATAAAAGTTCCGCCTTCCGGATCAGCCATTAGAGTTAGGGCGGCATTACGAAGCCAATGGTCAAAACGAGGTCCGAATATTTGCCCTGTATGCTGGGGATCATATAGGCGATAAAGTATCTGAAGCGCCTCCTGGATAACCAAGTCTTTTTCTTCAATAGTATTTGCTTCAAATATATTGAGTCCCATCGGCCGCTCCACATCGCCCGCGTCAAAAACCACCACATCCTCCGCCCGCTCTTTTGGAATTCTGGAAAGTATCTCATCAATAGTATCACCATGGGGATCAATGTATGCCACACCTTTGCCATGCTGTATATCATCAACAATCATATTCAGCATTGTAGTTGTCTTGCCGGTACCGGTCTGACCTAAAATATAGACATGGCGCCGCTTGTCATTTTCTGCCAGCCGAACCGTTTCTTCCTGACCGCGAAAACTTGTTTTTGCAACAATAGTTCCTTCTTTCGGCAGGTCCATCGGTGTCTCAACCCGCTTTGCCGGAAGCCACTTGATACCGGGAGAAGAAATAAGAAAGTTGGGCAAATGAAAGAAGCTGGCTATCTCCTCAATGTTTAATATATTTTTATGACCGATGAAGTTTCCAAATAATATTCCCTTAATAGAAAAAAGCTGGTGCCTAAAAAATCTGAATATATAGTCGGTTACAAGATGATCAATGTTTTTTTCTCTTACAAATCTAAAACTGTTTAGATTCTGATCATTGAACTGGGCAAAAGCGCCCTGAAGCTCTGATAAAATTATCTCACTGCGATGCGGGGTACCCGTAGAAACAATAAATCTTATAACTGTCTCAAAGGCCGGCTTTCCCGCTTTTTCTTCAATAGCCTTGTTAACCTCTTCTTCCATTGCAGTTAGTTTTACGGGCTGTTGAGATTGTTGGGCATTATCTTTTGCTGTAATTGCGCCCATGACCTCACTCACTAAACCGCCTCCTTGAGTCTGATTCTGTGATTTTTTAACTACTGACCTTCCTTTTTCCATCTTTCTTTGATGCACCGGTCTAATGAGTATCTGTATTGCGGCGCCTTCGCCCGCCTCTAACTTTCCCAAAGTATTTGTTATAGACTCAAGCGGTTCCGCTTCAATACTTTTATATGTTTTTATGGGATAAATAAATGGCCTATACAGCTT
>CAZTWZ010000015.1:0-11040 GCA_964617835.1 uncultured Candidatus Saccharibacteria bacterium
TGGTCGGGGTGAGAAGACTTGAACTTCCGACCTCAGCGTCCCGAACGCTGCGCGCTAGCCAACTGCGCCACACCCCGATATGATTAATTTTCAATTTTCAAATCACAATTTTCAGTTATTAATGCACAATCTAATCATCTAATCATCTAATCATCTAATCATCTAATCATCTAATCATCTAACGAATTATACCTTAAAATCGGTAATTTCTCATTATTTTTTAACATGGCCTTTTATATAAACTTTTCCTTGAATTATCTTATGTGACGGTCGATTATGTATAATTGCATAATGGGCAAACTGCTGACCACAAGATGGACATTTCATGTCACCTCGCGTATAATCTTCGATAATCCTATCAACATAACACTTTACCAAATGGCCAGGAGCATCCTTCTGATATTTATACAGGGATGTATTACACTTACTGCAATGAATATCTATTTTAAAAACTTTCGCCATTGCGCATTCTTTCTTCTCTAATAGTTGTTTCCGGTCCATGACCGGGGTAAACTTTGATATCTTTGTTTAACTTCAATAGCTTTTCCAGGCTTTCTTTCATGTCTTCATCGCTTCCACCCAACAAATCTGTCCTTCCGTGATTATGGCAAAAAAGCGTATCACCTGAAAAAAGATCGGAACCAATAAGGTAGCTGACGCTTCCTTTCGTATGCCCCGGTGTTTCAATTATCTTAATTTCTTTCTTGCCTATGCAGAGGGTGGCACCCTCTGCAGGAACTAAGATATCCGGTTTAATATCGGGCATCTCAACCTCAATTTCTTTATTTAGACTTCTGACATTCTTGTCTTTTTCTGAAATCACAATCTTAAATTCTTGTCTTGCCGGCAACCGGTTATATTTTTCTTTTAGCTCATTAACTGCCATTATATGATCAAAGTGCCCGTGAGTCAGTAAAATGTATTTATACTCCACCTTTCCCAGCTTTTCAACCTCGGTAATAATCTTTTCCGCCTCACTCCCCGGGTCAACTATCGCAAGTTCATCACCCGACAAAACTAAATAACAGTTCGTTTCAACTGGTCCGACAATGGTTTTTTTAACCTTCATTAGTTTTTCTGTTTTTATGTTATTAAGTTATTCAGTCTTTTTAGATCCATTTCATAATTATTCTTCTTTTTCTCCGCCTTTGCCTTGATTTAACCGGCATCTTTTCTTTCAAATATTCCGGCCAGACTTCTTTCAGCCACTTTTTCTGCATTTTCAGCTCTTTTCCAAAACCTCTTTCTTTCATCTCCTTTGTCACAACACCGCCATAGTGCGGGTGCGGGTGTCTCTGTTCCAGGGGAGAAGAAAAACCATGCGTATAATGGCACATCTCATGTGCTATGGTCGCCGTTACTACATATTCCGGAACCTTTATGTCTTTAAAAAGCCCATTGATTATAATGATGGTCTTGCGATTTTTATCAGCTAGGTCGCGAACAGACTTGGTCTCTTGCTTAATAGATCCCAATCTTTGCCTGGCCTTGCGGCCAAACTTAACAAGAACATCATTGTTTTGAGGAATATCGGAGAAATGTCCATCCCAGATTTCATCCAATTTTTGAAAAAGCCATTTATCATCACGCATAAATCTATTATAAATCAGAATCTGGAATTTGGAATAATCGAATTTGGAATATGAATGTAGAATAAAAAACCCAATATTTAAGATCATGGAGGCAAATTTTATATTTTAAGCTCTCAGGTTCCTATCCAAAATACAAAACTCAAGATTCAAGATTCTCTTTCAAGAAGACATGCTTTTGCAAAGCCGGCAAAAAGCGGATGAGGTATATCGGGACGTGACTTAAACTCCGGATGAAACTGGCTAGCTATATAATATTTATGATCAGGTATCTCAACTATTTCTACCAAGTGACGATCTGGCGAGAGTCCAGCCAGAAGCATACCTGCTTTTGTAAACTCTTCGCGATAGTCATTGTTAAACTCATATCTATGCCTATGGCGCTCCGATATCTTATCCTTACCATAAAGTTTATATGACTTAGATTTTTTATCGAGCACACATGGATATGCACCGAGACGCATAGTCGCACCATAGTTCGCTTCAGCCATATTCTTTCTTTGCTCCGGCATTATGTGTATGACTTGTTTCTTGGCTTTTTGGTCAAATTCTCCGCTTGTTGCTGACGGCCAGGCAAGTACATTTCTCGCAAACTCAATAACTGCTATCTGCATTCCCAAACAGAGGCCAAGGTAGGGAATGTTGTTTTCCCGGGCATATTTTGCGGCCTGTACCTTTCCTTCTGTACCTCTGTTGCCAAAACCTCCCGGTATCACTATTCCACTCAACCCCTCTAAAGACCCTGTTCCTTTCTTTTCTATCTCTTCACTATCAATCCAGACTATCTTCACATTTTTCTGATTTGTCCAAAAAGCCGACTTTAGAGCCTCATTAACACTTTTATATGTATCTTCATTGCTCAAATATTTTGCTACAAGGCCAACCTTAACCGTTCCTTTTGATTTTTTAATATTTTTCTGCATCTTCTCCCAGCCATTCTTTTTTGGTTTAGGACTCTTGAGGCCTAAATTCTTGCATATATAATTTCCCAGACCCGCTTTTTCCAGATTCGCAGGAACATCATAAATATTTTTTACAAATGGCAGGGGAGCTACAGCCTCCTGTTCTACATCTGCAGAAAGAGCTATTTTTCTCAAATGATTCTTTTCTATCGGTCTGTCGTGTCTTGCACCGATAATATCCGGATGTATTCCAAGACCCAAAAGATCCCTAACACTGCTTTGCGCCGGCTTAGTTTTTATTTCTTTGGACGCTTCTAGATACGGCAAATAAACAAGGTGGGCATATAGCACATTTTCCGGACCCACCTTTCTTTTTATTTGACGAATTGCTTCTATAAATTGGATCGCCTCCAGGTCCCCAATAGTACCACCCACCTCAGCAATGTGGATATCATATCCGCGAGATGCATCCGAAATAAACTCTTGAATCTTCCCTGTCAAGTGAGGTATAACCTGCACGGTCTTTCCTAAATATTTCCCCCTTCTCTCATCTTCAAAAACGGCAGAATAAATCTGTCCATTCATTATGGAGCTCATTTTAGTCAAGTTCTGGCTTGTAAACCTTTCATAGTGTCCAAGATCCAAATCAGTTTCAGCACCATCGTCTGTCACAAAAACTTCACCATGTTCTCCGGGATTTAAAGTTCCCGCATCAAAGTTTAGATAGGGGTCGAGTTTTTGGATATTAATTTTATATCCGCGATTTTTTAAAATATTTCCAACCGAAGCTGCAAATATACCTTTGCCTATCCCCGACAAAACGCCTCCGGTAACAAATATAAATTTTGTTTGTTTTTTCTTAAGCACCCTTTCTCCCGCATTAAAAAATAGGACTTCCATCTCCTTTTTTCAAACATATTTTAAACCCTTAAAAAACATTTGGCAAGGAATTTCTTTATCTTGATAAAGTAAATGGGCAAATTTCCCGATATGCGCAACGTGAACATTCCTGATATCCGGGCGCCGGCTTGAAGTTCTCTTTTTTTATACCCTCAACAACCTTTAAAATCTCTTCTTTAGTCCTATCCAGGTCTTTTTCTTTTTTCTCTACCTTTCCAATCAATCCTGAATCTACAAAATAAAGAGATACTTCCGGAATCACTCCCGTTTCAGTTCCTTTAGCTAGAGCATAAATTGCTAGCTGACGATTTGACCTCGCTTTTTTGTCTGCCTGTTTCTGACTCTCAACTTCTGATGTTTTGAAGTCTCGAATCTCTATAATCTCCTTATTATTAGTATCTTCATTCGCAGATTCGTAGATTTGTTTAGAATTAGTAATTGGTAACTTGAATACGGCATCAAAGCGTCCTCTTACTTTTACGCCTAAATCTTTCATTGGTATTTCAAACTTCGCCTCTACTTTATCTGGCAAGATACCATTTGCTTCTTCGCGAGAAAAAAAAGCTCTCAAGGATTTCTCGCCTTGACTACGCCGCTTATCTTCATGTTCTCGGGTAATAAAGCCCTCGCTTCGCCAGTTATTGTTAAAAACCTCTATCAAGTCATCGGCAGCTACTTTCATTCCGGCTTTTTTTCGGACATAATACTCTTCTATTGCTTTATGAATAGCCGAACCATATATGACACTATGATGTGTCATTATCGGCACTTTCAGGACATGAATGTATTCAAATTTTTTTGGACAGGACAAGTAGTCATCTACCTGATGAGGATTTAATGTTAATGTACCCTTCCCGTCGTAGAACTTTTTTGGCACTTCTGTCTTTTCTGTCTTTTCAAATCTCTTTATTACCTCAGTTTTATCCAGCTTTGTTTTTTCTTTGGCAAGAGATGGCATATCTATCGCCTCCAGAACAAATAGCGATACCTTGCGAGTTCTTTTCCCGCCATAATCTTCTGCGCTAGTTAGATACAGTACTTTTTTTGCCCGCGTCATTCCGACATAGAAGAGCCTTCTTTCCTCCTGCAAGTGCCAGTCTCCTTTCGGTAAGGTTTCCTTGATTAGCTCTTCCGGAATAGGCAATGTTTCAGATCTTTTTTTGGTCGGGAAACTATAGTTAACAAGCGACACCAGAAAAACAACCGGAAACTCAAGCCCTTTGGATTTATGAACAGTCAGAACACTCACCGCTTCCAGATCCGGATCTACCTCAGCTATTGCCGGATTATCACCAGCTTCCATTAATGTCCCGAAATGGCGCACGAAATTGATTGTACTCTTATCCTCCGATACTTTTTCAAAATTGCCGATAAGTTCAAAAAACCTGGCTATATTTTGTATCGCCGCTTGCGCATCAGCGGACTTCTCGGCTTCAGTAACTAATCTTGATAAATACCTTGTTTCTTTTAAAAATGCATATATCAGCTGTCCAGCCGTCATATCCTTTGATTGTTCACGAAAATTCTCTATATCAACACAGACTCTATCTAAAATTGCTCTAGATTTAACTGAAATCTCCATCTTTTTTTCTCGCCCCGCACTTTGGAATGGTATGTGGGTTTTTGCAATATGATTCAAGTTTCTTTTTGTTTTATGCGATATTTCATTCAACTTTACCGCATCTTCAACCGGCATATTATAAACATCACTGGTTAGGAGATGATAAAAAGCCAAGTTGTCCCCCGGATTTGTCAGTGTCCTGGCAAAATGAATAAGGAGCCGTACTTCAGGCCTATCGTATAATCCGGCAGAACCGGAAAACTTATATGAAATACCTGCATGATCCAGGGCATGAATGAAGGCCTGAGCATTACCTCGGGAGCGAGCCAATATGGCGAAATCTTTTAGTGAGTACTCGCCCGATTCATATTTTTCTTTGATGATATTTGCTACCTTATCCGCTTCCGATGTCACGGTATCACAGTGGATATGAATCGGAGAGTTTTTACCTATCCCCACTTTAGACTTTAGTTTCTTCACGATATTGTTCTTTACCTCCAAACGGTCAGGATCATTATGTTTAATCATTTTGTAGGCGGAATCTAAAATAGCCTGGGTTGAACGGTAGTTCTCGGTCAGAACAATCTGTCTGCATCCCGGATAATCTTTCGTAAATGAAAGAATGTTTGATATGGCCGCGCCGCGAAATCTGTATATAGAGTTATGCACCACAACATCATTGGCGATAAAATTATGTGTTTTTTCAACCTCAATATCATAAACATTCAGTTTCTTGATTTGCGATGATACCTCCGTTACCTCATCATAAAAAACTTTATTTCCATTTATAACCGGCAGGTACATCCCTTTTAAAACATTTGAAGCATCAACACAAATCGCCGGTCTATGCTGAATATTATCTGTCCCCGCTTTAAAAACACATTCTAAAATCCCATCTGTCAAAGAACATATCTTCTCTGCCTTGTCTGACAGTGTTTTTAGATCTGATGACATTTCTCTGTATCTTAAGCCATTTCCTCTGGCTTTACTTATAGGAAAACCATTTTTCTTAAGAATTTTTATTGTTTCTTTGTCCGAGGTCTCAATACTTAAAAGATGGCTGACTTTATAGTTTTTAAAAAGTTTGTTTTTCATTTCTTTGCCCCGATACTTGCGGGCATTCATTTCAAGAATAACCTTCACTCTCCTTTGATCTCCCCTCACAACACCTTGAGGACTATAATGGTGTCCAGACAGATCAATCCCAAGGTCCCCGGCTAGTTTTTTTGCTGATTTTTCTGTGTCAAACTTACTAAAAACTTTTTCCAGCCATTGTGTTTTATCCTCAACCCCCCTCCTATCTTTGAAACAAATTGTCGGAATATTATATTTTAGAGATAATATCGTTTCCCAATACAATGCTTCATCTAAAGTTTCACAAACTTTTATACCTATAATTCTGTTCGCTCCTCTTTCAAATTTGAGCCTTTGTTTTAGGTTATTCGTAATACCAATGCGCCAGCCAAGTTTTTTATTTTCCATTAAATATACGTAAGTTAAGTCTCTGTTTGGTTTCCCCGAGAGATAACAAAACATTTTGTGATTTGAGGTCACAGTAATCTCCTTGCCAGATTTTGTTTTAAAAGTTATAAGTCTTGCTCTCTTTTTTCGTTTAAATATCTCGCTAACTTGTGAAGTACCGATGTGCCCTTTGCCAATACCTGACAAGACTAAATCTCTAACCTTGATGTTTCGAATTTCTTTAGCGCCATCTGGAGTTTGGATGAGAGAGTTTCCCGGCAAACATTGATCATCATCCCCGACAACAGTAATATTTCCATAACCGCCTTTTTCCGTCATTCTGGCTTGACCGGAATCATTCTTTGAACCTGTTTCTGATGTTCCTGCCAGCAATTTCAGAAGTTCATTCTGGGCATAGTTCGTGTCTTGAAATTCATCTACTAATATATATCTAAACTGCTTCTGATATTTTTTTAAGATTTTCGGATGTTCCCTGAAAAGCTTGATGGCTATATTTATCTGATCGCCAAAGTCAAGATTACCTGCTTCCGCCATTAGCTCCCCATATCTTTCATAGGCACGGGCTATTTCCAGTGCTTTTTCAGCTTCAATAATCTCATCATTGTCATTTCGACTGACTTCACGGAGCGACGAACGGAGAAATCTTTTATTTTCTGAATTCTTTTTAAGAGATCTTTCGGCTTCACTTTGTTTCGCTCGGGGTGATAGAGGAGATATCATTTTCAATCTCCTGTCAGCGTATCCCAGATATTCTGCAGGCTCTATCAGCTCATCTTTTAGTTTTGAAAAGTGATCTAGAAGCGCGCCTATATGCTTCATAGGATTACCTAGCGGAGAAAAATATTTAAGATCAAAAGCATCTAAATTATCCTGCATAAATATCACCTGCTCCGGCCGTGACAATACCCGAAAATCCGTTGTTAATCCAAGGTCAAGCGCATGGTCGCGTAAAATCCTATCACCAAAAGCATGAAAGGTGGATATCCATGTGTCCACAAATCCATAAGGCACAAGTTCATCTACTCTCTCTTCCATCTCTGCTGCCGCCTTGTCTGTAAATGTCAGCGCTAAGATTTCTGAGGGTAATGCCTTCTTTTCTGCAATAAGATATGCGATTCTATGAGTAATGACTGTGGTTTTACCCGTCCCCGCACCAGCTACAATCAAAAGCGGTCCGCTGTCATGAGTAACAGCATCTTTTTGCTCTTTATTTAAACTTTTAAGTAAGTCCTTCATACCGTCAATCATAACACGCAAAAAAAATGAATTTAAGTATACAAAATATATTTACTCTTATTGCACTCTCACTTGAATCGTGCTACACTCTACTCATAAAAATAGCATACAATGAACAAAAAACTAGCCTTAAGAACAGCTAAACTTGCTAGCGAATCACAAAAAATAAAGGGTATAAGCAACGTTTGTACTGCTTATGAACATCAGCCAAGAAACCCTGATGAGAGAAGACATGGCATTCTTTTCGGTGTGATTGATATAAGTGGCAGTCCAAGGCATGCGGAAGACCTGATTGAGATTATCATAGACACTTTTCACAGTGAATACTACCAGGATCTAGACAAAGATCCCCTAGAGAGCTTTGAGGACGCTCTTTCTAAGATTAACGAAGAGCTCGGCGAATTTACGAACAATGGCCAGACCTTCTGGATGGGAAAACTAAATACTACCTTAGCTGTTTACGCTGATAATACTATCCATATCACGCAAACAGGCAAGTCCGAAGCATACCTTTATCGTGGCGGGAAAGAAAACCACATTACAGAAGACTTGGCTGGCGATAGCGTAAATCCCTTAAGAACTTTTATAAATATTACAAGCGGTGAGCTAACAGAAGGAGATAAAATATCTATTCTATCTTCGGGTATATTAACCACCTGTTCATCAGAAGAAATATCAAAATATATACGGAAGTACCATCCGAAGATAGCTGTGGGGCATATTGCGGACATGATAGAGGGCTTGGGCGGTTCATATGGCCAAAACGCTGCAATCTTACTTGAGTTTCTCTCCCCTGATACCCTGGCGAATGAAGTCTTGGATGATGAACCCGATGAGATCTGGCTGCAGGGAACATCAAAGAAAGAGATTATGGCAGAAAAGACCACGACTGTTTTACAAAAGATTTTCAAATATATACGCCTTGGCACAGTAATGGTGGCTGAATTTTATACAAATACCCTAGTGCCTAAAACAGTCTCCGCATTCAAAGGTTTGAAAAATAAAGTTTCTGAAATCTCAAAAAATCGCACATCAAATAAAGATAAATCCCCAAATGTCCTGACCGATACCGAAGAAAAGCTGGAAGGATTTGAGACAGAAGAAGTACCTGAAACAGAAGAAAACATAACGGCTATAGAAGATACTGATGGACCTAAAGCAAAAATAAAAGAACAGCCGGCATATAAATCAGAAATTAGAATCAAGGAAAGTGATGAGTCACCGGGCAAGGCAAAGTTCGAAAAAACAAAGGGTTCTATCATAAACAACCTCGGCTCTCTCTACGGATCTGCTACAAACCTGGCAAGCTTCAAGAGAACAAAAAGAAAAATGCCAAAGATAAAGATGAAGAAAAACCACTATTTGGCTATCGGTGTCGCAATACTGCTTTTATTTCTTCCCTACCTATATATAACAAAGATAAGCCAAACTGGCGCAAAAACCAAAAAAGAACAACAAGCGCAACTAGAACAGATAGATAGCAAGATAGCAGAAGCAAATACTCTGGCTGGACAAAATGAAAAGCAAAAAGCATCAGCCATCTTAGAGAATGCCATTAAAATGACAGAGGAGCTGACTGACAGCAAGTTTTTTTCAGAAGAAGCAAAACAAAAACTAGCTGAAATGAAGTCTCAGCTTACAACCATCACCCAAACCACAGAAATCAGTCCTGATGTTTTGGTCGATCTTACCGGTGTAGCGCAGTCTGATGTCGTCGGTATATATTCTCTCAAAAATACCTTCTATGCTATCGGTCAAAATGGCGATATATCAAAGGTTGAGAAGAAGTCACAAAAAGCGTCTATCCTGCAAACAAGCGGCGAGATAGAGGGTAATGTTGTGGCAGCGACTGCTTTACCACGCATCAGAACAGTGGAACTTTTAACAGACAAGCCGGCGATATATGAGTTTGATGCCGATGATAACAGCATTACTGAAAAGAAAGCCGCAGATGGCTGGGAAAAAGCCATAGATATAGATAGTTATGGAACAAGTCTCTATCTCCTTTCATCTGAGGCATCTCAGATTTACAAACATACCCGAACAAGCAGCGGCTACTCTAAGGGTTTCGGATATTTAGATAACACTGAAGATATGGAAAATCCCATTACTCTTAAAATTGACACCAATATTTATGTCTTGGAAAATGGCGGCAAACTCCAGAAATTCACTTCAGGAAAGAAACAGGATTTTGTTATCAATGATCTGCCTGTAAACTTAGGTTCCGCTGACCTGCTCTACACCGATACGGTAACAGATAATATCCTTATTGCTTCAAAGAATGATAAATATATTGTCGTTGCCGGTAAAGATGGAACTTACAAAGGCAGATATATTTCAAATGACTTTGCCGATATGAAATATGTGACAATAGAAGGCAATACTATCTATGTCGCCACAAAAAACAAAGTCCTCTCTTTTGATATAAAATAAAATGACTAATATATCTATTCATGACATTAAAGATAATGATAAAGAATGGGTCAAAAAGCTTACAAAAAAAACATTCGGTGCTGATTTTGTATTTGATGCAGGAAGAAAAAAATATCCTCATAAGCTACCTGGCTTCATTGCCTATAAAGAAAAGAAAAAAGTTGGGCTCATAACTTATGAAATTATAGATAATGGTTGTGAAATTGTGAGTATTGAAAGCCTGAAATCGGGTAAAAGTATTGGCAGTCTTCTCCTAGAGACAGTGAAGAAAGAAGCCAAAAAACAAGGCTGTAAGCGTTTGTGGCTCATATCGACAAATGATAATCTAAATGCACTAAAGTTTTATCAAAAAAGAGGCTTTTCTCTAGTTAAGCTTTATAAAAATGCGGTAAATGAAACAAGGAAGAAAATTAAACCAGAAATTCCTCTAATCGGTGAAAATGGAATACCTATACGAGACGAGGTTGAACTTGAAATATTGCTCTAAATATTAGAACTTTTCTTGTTGTGTGAAAGAAATTCAAACCTTACTGAGAAATGAGGTAAAACCTGACTTTTAATGTAAGATTAGTCACTTTACTCAACTAAAGTAGTTTCACAATCCTCCACTTCACTAAACCGATGTAGCGAAGTAGTTTTCATATCAAGTCACTGCACTAATATGTATTAATGTAGTGGCTTATTTGTATCTATTTCTATATTCATAGATTTGGGTTTTTGTTTTGTAATGAGTGAGAGAGAAAAACCCTTGCATCGGGGTTTAATGGTGCTAGTGTTAAATTAGGAACTTGAGAGTTTAATATGAGTATACGACCTATCTTAAGGGGGCATCATGGCATACAGGAAAGATACAAAACCAATGGATTTCATCTGCTTCCCAAGTGTGATGACGAAATATGAACAAGAAAGGTGCGAGCAAGTAGTGCGTCTTGGAAAC
>CAZTWZ010000016.1:0-10687 GCA_964617835.1 uncultured Candidatus Saccharibacteria bacterium
TAACCCCGAATGAGTATTATTTAACTAAATTAACATGTTAGAAAGTGTACGGTATATACTGAACCAGTACAAAGGATTGAAAAACAGAAGCCAATCTGTTAAAATGGCATTTGCGACGCGGGGTAGAGCAGTGGCAGCTCGTCGGGCTCATAACCCGGAGGTCGGAGGTTCGAGTCCTCCCCCCGCTACCAAAATAATATGAATGATATTTTAATTATAACTATTGGCTTAATAGCAGGCGTGCTTACTACGCTTGCGCAGCTTCCTCAAATCATAAAAATTATTAAGACAAAGTCAGTTGGTGACATTTCAATAGGTATGTATTTCATGCTCGTTACTGGAGTGTCATTATGGGTTTTCTACGGTTTCCTTATACTTTCTCTGCCCGTTGTTGCTGCAAACTCTATAGCTCTTATTTTGGTTTCAACAATTTTCTTTCTCAAAATAAGATATAAAAGAATAAAAACTAACTAAAGTCTGCTAAAAGACGGTTGTGATATAATTGTCTCATGAATCAGAAATTTTTGGCCTTTGTCAAAGAAAATAATTTAATAGAAAAAGATGATCGGGTTTTAATCGGCGTATCCGGCGGCGTTGATTCGGTTGTTCTCTTGGATATTCTTACCTATTTACAAAAAAAACTGCAAATTCAGGTTGCAGCTGCTCATATAAACTATGGGCTCCGAAAAGAGTCAGATAGGGATCATAAATTCGTAAAGAATCTGGCAAAAAGCTATAAAATTCCTTTTTTTGATAAAAAAACAAAGCTCACAGGCAGTAATATTGAAGAAAGGGCACGAGATATTCGCTATGATTTTTTTAATAAAGTCGCAAAGGAAGAAGGTTTTAATAAAGTAGCAGTTGCCCACCACAAAAACGATCTCGTAGAAACATTTTTCTTAAACGCAGTGAGGGGTAGCGGTTTAACCGGTCTTGTCTCTATGAAACCAAAAACAGGCAACTTGGTTCGCCCCCTTCTTTTTGCAACAAGGGACGATATCGAAAACTATGCCAAGAAAAATAAGCTAAATTTCGTAGAGGATGTGACAAATAAGGATCTATCTATCAAGAGAAATTTAATCCGTCACAAAGTTATTCCAAATATACAAAAGCTTAACCCTGACTTAGTCAATACAATCGCTGACGAAATCGAAGATTTGAGAATAGCAAATGATTTAATCAAGAAAATTGCAAAAAAACATTATAGAAAACTGGCAGAGGAAAGTGAGAGCTCTGTCACATTACCTGTAAAATCACTTCAAAAACTACACCTATATTTACAATCAGAAGTTTTAAGAGAATCTATTCTTCATGTAAAAAAAGATTTGAGAGATATCTCAAGGATAAATATTGAAGACATTTTAAATTTAATAAAAAATACCCATGGAACAAAAAAAGTCATGCTGCCTTCAAGGTTGATTGCAAGGCGAACTTATGATAAACTAGAAATCAGAAAAGAAATAAAAAGCCCCGGACAAAAGCCAAAAAACGTATGGCTGGAAATGGAAAAGGAAGTCATTTTTGGTAGATGGAGGTTTTTTTTAGAAAAAGCTGACGAGGAAAAAGTCACGGAAAACAAAAATTTAGTATTTTTGAACATTAAAAAAATACCTAAGCTTCTGGTAAGATGTAAAAAGCCCGGAGATAAAATCACTATTGGAAAAGGCAAAACAAAGAGCTTGCAAGATGTTTTTGTAGATGAAAAAATACCGCAAAAAGAAAGAGACACCTATCCAGTCATTGTAAGTGAGGGTGATGAAGTTATCTGGATTCCAAAAATTAGAGTATCTTATAAATATAAAGGTAATTTAGAAAATGAGGATTTAGTAAAAGTTGAAGCAAAGAAACAAGTTGAAAAAAAGTAAAAATAGCAAAAGCATATTTATTTTTATAGCCATCATTTTGATATTGGCAGCTGTGTATTCTTTCTATATTCCGACTCAAAATATCGAAAAAGTGGATATTTCGCATGTTGCCCAGGAAGTCAAAGATGGTCAGGTAAAAAGCATCAAGCAAGAAGGTAGTAAAATCACAGTTACTCTGAATGACGATAAAAAACAAGTCTCATCCATCAATGAAAACGAAAAAATAACTGATGTTTTGAAGTTTATGGGAGTTGAGCAGATTGATCCCAATAAAGTAAGTATAGAATCAAAATCATCAAGCAGCAGTTCTTTCTGGGCAATGCTTTTTATACAACTCTTACCGATAATCTTAATAATTGGAATATTATATTTTTTCATCAAGCAAAGTCAGGGAGCATCAAACCAGGCTCTTGGTTTTGGAAAAAGTAAACCGCAAGTATACGACAAAACAAAAAAGAAGGTAACTTTTAAGGAAGTAGCCGGTAGTGAAGAGGCAAAAGAAGAGCTTGAAGAGATTGTAGAATTTTTGAAATATCCAAAGAAATTCTTAAACCTGGGAGCCAAAATACCAAAAGGTGTTCTTCTGTTTGGAGGTCCGGGTACAGGAAAAACACTTCTTGCAAGAGCTGTTGCTGGTGAAGCAGATGTACCGTTTTTTTCTATTTCCGGTTCGGAGTTTGTAGAAATGTTTGTTGGTGTCGGCGCCAGCCGTGTGAGGGATCTCTTTAACAGAGCAAAGAAAAATGCACCTTGTATCATCTTTGTAGATGAAATAGACGCTGTCGGTCGGCAGCGAGGATCTGGTTTGGGCGGTTCACATGATGAACGTGAGCAAACTCTAAACCAAATCCTGGTAGAAATGGACGGTTTCGAAAAGGGAACCAATGTTATCGTAATGGCCGCTACAAACCGACCGGATGTCCTGGATCCGGCGCTTCTTCGGCCCGGAAGATTTGATAGAAGAATAGTGCTTGATATGCCTGACGTGAAAGACCGAGAAGCAATACTTAAAGTCCACTCTACTGGAAAGCCTCTGGCTAAAGATGTTAAGCTTGAAATCATCGCCAAGCAAACACCTGGCCTTTCCGGTGCTGATCTTGAAAACTTAATGAATGAAGCGGCAATATTTACTGCAAGAAAAAGTAGAAAAGAAATAACTATGGCCGATCTTAGCGCTGCAACAGAGAAAGTACTGCTTGGCCCGGAAAGAAAGAGTAATGTACTGGGTAAAAAAGAGAAAGAAATCACTGCTTATCATGAAGCGGGTCATGCTATTATCGGGCATCTTCTTCCAAACGCTGATCCTATCCATAAAATTTCAATAGTTTCCCGTGGAATGGCGCTTGGAGTAACATGGAGTCTGCCAAAAGAAGATCTAAAACTTTTGTCTAAGTCGAAAATATATGACGAAATCACAATGGCTATGGGCGGAAGAGCAGCAGAAAAGTTAATCTTTAATGAAATTACTACCGGTGCCTCAAATGACATAGAAAAAGCTACGAAAATGGCCAAAAACATGGTTACTCGGTATGGAATGAATGATAAGCTTGGACCACAAGTATATGGTCACGGAGAAGAGCAGGTATTTTTAGGTAAGGAACTCACAGAACATGATAAAACTTATTCAGAAAAAACAGCAGCGCTTATAGACGAAGAAACAAACAAGACAATCCTGGGATGTTATAATGAAGCTGCAAAAATCCTAAATAAAAATCGATTAAAACTTGATCTCATTGCGAAAAAACTAATAGAAAAAGAAACTATTGAGGGTGAGGATTTTGAAAAACTCATGAGTAAAGTAGGCAAGGTGAAGAAAAAAGGTGACTAGAGTAAAAAAATTTTTTTATTACCTGCTTGATAAAAAGCTGACTGTATCGGCGGCAGCCGTGATTTTAGGAACAGCCAGTCTTTCATCAAATATCCTGGGACTTTTAAGAGAACGTTTGATTGCGGGAGAATATGGCGCATCCCCAATGACAGATATATTTTATGCATCTTTTCGTATACCCGATCTTATATTCAACCTTTTAATCCTTGGTGCTCTATCTAGTGTTTTTATACCAGTATTTATTGAAAAAATGGCTCAAGATAAGAAGGAAGAAGCTGAAAACCTAGCTAATTCTTTTTTAAATTTTCTTTTAATCAGTGCTATTTTATTTGGAATAGTAATATTTATATTGGCCCCAAAACTTGTTCCCTTTCTTCTCCCAGGTCTTTTTTCTGATGGAGTCCAAACAGACTTTAATGTTTATCAAACAGCTGTAAACTTGGTAAGAATAATGGTACTGTCACCAATATTTTTTGCAATCTCAGGCATTTTCGGTGGAATATTAAATTCACACAGAAAATTTATAGCCTATGCCTTGGCGCCTATCATCTATAATCTGTCTATAATATTCGCGATGATTTTTCTGATAGACAAGTTTGACCCATCTATATATGCTCCGGCAATCGGTGTAGTAGGAGGTGCATTTCTTACAGTTTTAATCCAACTGCCATCAACCATAAGAACGGGATGGAGATGGAAGCCCATGATAAGTTTTTCGAAAGGAGAAATTGCCAAAATTACCAAGCTTATGATCCCGAGAACATTAACTATAGGAACTATACAGATAAATCTGGTTGTTGCAACAATAGTTTTATCATATATGACAGGCGGAATCAGTGTATTTAACTATGCCAACAATATCCAGATGGTTCCTGTGGCTATTTTTGGAATATCCATAGCTACAGCTATATTCCCGGCGCTTTCTGAAAGCTATTCCAAAAAGAACATGAAAGAATATATTGCAAATCTATCATGGAGTATTAGGCGCATTCTCTACTTCATAATACCGGCAACTATAGGAATCATAGTTTTGAGAGCCCAAATTGTTCGTTTAATATTTGGTGTTGGTAACTTTGACTGGGAAGCTACTTTTTGGACAACAAAAACACTTCTTTTCTTTTCCCTTAGCTTGTTTGCCCAGGCGCTTGTACCTCTGATTATTAGAGGGTTTTATGCACTTCAAGATGCTAAAACGCCGTTCTATATCTCTATTGTAGTTATGGTGGTATTTGCCGGGCTTGCTATATTGTTCCCAAGCATAGAATCGTGGCAGCTTGGCCCTGCCGGTGTTGCTCTTGCTTTCTCCATCGCAGCCATATTGAATGTGACTCTCCTATTTTTTATGCTGCACGAAAAAGTAGGTATCCTAGATCCAGATCATAAAGTGTTTGAGTCTACTGCCAGACTGATTTTTTCATCTCTTCTTATGGGTATTACATTATACATATCACTATATTTCTTTGATGTTTTCTTTGATACTCATAGAACCTTCGGCCTTTTCGCGCAAACTACAGGCTCAATCGCTCTAGGCACGGTGATCTACTTTACTCTCACCTGGTACTTAAAATGCGAAGAAACAAAGTTTATCCTCGAAAAAATACGCCGGAGATAGTATAATCTATACTCATGAATCAGGAAAAAATACGCAATTTCTGCATTATTGCTCATATTGACCACGGAAAGTCCACTTTGGCTGACCGTTTTTTAGAATTGACGGGTACAATTCAAAAACGTGATATGAAAAAACAGCTTTTAGATACAATGGAACTTGAACAAGAAAGAGGAATTACTATCAAACTTCAGCCGGCAAGAATGATATGGAAGGAACATACGCTAAACTTGATAGACACTCCAGGCCATGTCGACTTTTCTTATGAGGTTTCCCGTTCACTCTCGGCCGTTGAGGGAGCTATACTCGTTGTTGATGCGTCTCAAGGGATAGAGGCCCAGACACTGACAACTTTAACTATGGCTATTGATCAGGGGCTTGCAATAGTTCCTGTGGTAAATAAGATAGACTTACCCCATGCTGAACCGGAAAAGGTCGCCAAAGAAATCGTTGACTTAATAGGCGTGCAAGAAGATGAGATTATTTTCGCTTCCGGGAAGACAGGTGAGGGCACAGAAGAAATTCTAGATGCAATTGTTAAAAAGATTCCAAAACCAAAGGGTAACCCTCAAAATCATACAAGGGCTCTAATTTTTGATTCTTTTTTTGATAGTTATCGTGGCGTTATCTGTTATGTTCGTATTTTTGATGGGAAGATTAAAAAGAATGATAAGTTAAAAATGATAGCTACAGATACTGAGGGTGAAGCGCTCGAGATCGGCTTCCTAAAACCAGCCCTTCACCCTAAGAGTGAGCTTTCTTGCGGTGAGATAGGCTATATTGTCACGGGGCTCAAAAATGTCTCCGAAGCCAGAGTGGGAGATACTATAACTATAGCTTCAGATCCTGCAAAGGAAGCTCTGTCCGGCTATAAAAAAGTTACTCCTTTTGTTTTCACCGGACTTTTTACCACTTCGGGAGAAGATTTTGAAATCTTAAGAGATGCTTTATCCAAACTTGAACTATCCGACTCAGCGCTTGTTTATGAACCGGAAAGCTCTGCTTCTTTGGGCTTTGGTTTCAGATGTGGATTCCTGGGTCTTTTACATATGGATATAGTGAAAGAAAGGCTAGAACGAGAGTTTGGGCTAAATCTGATAGTTACGACCCCAAGCGTTTCTTATGAAATAGAAAAAACAAACGGAGATAGCCTTCTAATCAAAAGTCCTGCTGACATGCCGGATAGAGCAGAAATTAAAAAGATTCGCGAGCCATGGTTAAGGCTTGAAGTCATAACCCCTAAAAAATATTTAGGGAAAATAATGGAACTAACGCAAGGTAAGCGTGGCGTGATGAAGAATATAAGCTACCTTGAAGAAAATACTGCGCTTGTTACTTTTGAAGCGCCACTATCATCGGTTGTGACTGATTATTATGATGATTTAAAAAGTATTTCCTCTGGCTACGCTTCACTTAGCTATGAAATGATAGAATATAGAGCTTCTGACTTAGTTAAACTAGACATATTAATTTCGGGCGAGCCTGCCGATACACTCTCTGTCATAACCCACCGGAACGAAGCGCACGCTCAAGGACAAAAGATAGTCAAAAAACTAAAAGGGCTAATTCCAAAACAAAACTTTAAAATTATCCTCCAGGCCGCTATAGGCGGTAAGATAGTTGCCCGTGAAGACATATCGCCCTTCAGGAAAGATGTGACGGCAAAACTGTACGGCGGCGATGTAACCAGAAAAAGGAAACTGCTCGAAAAACAGAAAAAGGGCAAAAAAAAGATGGCTCAAATCGGCAAAGTCACTATCCCTTCAGATGTTTTCGTAAAGCTTTTAAAAAAGTAAGGTTACTAATTATAAATAGACACCCTGTCTTTTCTTGTCATTCTGAACTTGCCTGTCCGTTCCAAAACTGCCTCAAGGAAGAGCGAAGGCGGAATTTTAGAATCCATCCCTTTTAATTGTGTCATTCTGAACTTGATTTAAAATCCATCTTTTTTAATATAGATTCCGTGTCGGAACACGGAATGACAGGAAAAAGGGGCACAGAATGACAGGAAAGGGAAGCAGAAATGACACATCTTTGAGCGATAGCAAAAATACGTGCCACTTCACTAAATCGGTTTAGTGAAGTGCTGAGATAAAACCTACTTATCAACCGATACACTAGGCTAGTCTAGTGTATCGGTGTTTTCTTGCCCCCATATGGCTAAGTACAATAAATCAAGTTCTGTATTTTTATTTATCCTTTTGTTTTTAAGTTTGCCCTAAAGAGTAAATAAAATTCATAAAGAAAAAGATGGCTCAAATCGGCAAAGTCACTATCCCTTCAGATGTTTTCACTAAGCTTCTAAAGAAAATAACTACACTATTAAATTTTTTGCTAGTATTATCACTGCTATCCCCAAGATAACAAATGCCCCATTTAGCCAGTTTACATTCCTATGAGTCTCGGGGATTAGATCGCTGGCCGAGATATAGAGAAATGTTCCGGCAGAGAGGCCAAGCGCCAAGCCTACTATTTCATTTGAAACATCTTGAAGCAGGAAATACGCCAGTATAGCGCCTATGGGAGTTGCAGCTGCCACCAAAGCAGAACCTTTGAGTGCTTTATTCCTTGAAAAACCGCTATGAATCATAATAGTTGATACAGAAAATCCGTCAGGAACTTTATGCACCAAAACTGCCAGTGAAGTAACCATTCCTAAAGTTATGCTAACCTCAAATCCTATCCCTATGAGTGCTCCATCAATGAATGAATGAAGCATTATTCCCCAAAGCCCCACTAAACCCTTTCCTTTATCAATATGATGATGGGAACATTTGCCCTCACTACAGCTATGCATCATGATTTGCTGCTCCAAAAGATAAAAAGCGACAAAAGCTCCAATGACAGCATAAAGGGCATGGCCTGGATTTAAATACATGGCTTCGGGCAAAAGATGTATAAATGCAAGCGCAAAAAGTATGCCGGCAGAAAAACTGATGAGATAAATCATCTTCTTGTCTGAGATTTTTCTATTTAATATTACAAGCTGTGCCGCCAAAAGGGCGACCAGGCCGGCAACTGCCGAATATAATAAAACAGTAAACAAATTTTCTAACATACTTATATATTATCCTTATAATGATGCTTTTTCAATTTTAAACAAGGTTTACTCTTTGATATTAGTTTTTTTTATGCTAAAATTAATAAGAATTATATTAGTTTAAAGAAAGTCCCGACGCTCTGGCCGGGATAATCCAAAGGATGAGAAATAATGTCAAAAGTATTAATAATAGGACCAGATATAGCCACTATCAAGCTTTATGAAGCGGCTATTTCTTTTCAAGGGTTAAAGACAATATCAACCACAAATATTAAAGACGCAATAGATATGATTGACCAGAAACCAAGCCTAGTGCTTTTGGATATAACTACACCTAACTTAGGAGACATAAACTTGATAAAAGAGATTCAGGAAAAAGATAATATTCCCCTCATAATAGTAGCTGATATTAAGAAAAATCATGCTTTAAGCGAAAATTCTATAGAGGGTGTTTGTGAATATCTATCCAAATCAGAAACTTCGGTCGGAGATATTATAAAAAAAGTCAGAACGGTTATCAAAGAAGATACAAAATAACTTCAAAACATAAAAATTTAAACGCTCTTCGGAGCGTTTTTTATTATTAACCAAGAGTTCCTGCCACCATAACCTTTGGTTTTAATGAGAGTATATCTTCCTTTTAATTTTTGACCCTTTAATATGAATTCAATAACCTTGTCATTTCTTTTTATTAGCTCGTACTTACCCTTATCCCATATTTTTACAATACCGGCACCATAACTTCCCTTGGGGATTTCTCCTTCAAAATCTATGTAGCTCACCGGATGATCCTCTACTTCTACCGCCAATCTTTTTTGCCCAATCTCTTCTGGTATACCCTTCGGAACCGCCCAACTCTTTAAAACTGTTGGCTTTGAATCCGGGCTTTCCGTCATCTCAAGGCGAAAATCCCAATGCAAGTGCGATGCATGATGCTCCTGCACCACAAAACGGCTTTGCCCTTTGGAAGAAGTTTGTGCTTCCGGTTCAGAGGTTTTATTGAAGTCTCTTTTTTCTTTATACTTTTCGAGAACCATGATCATCAATTCTCAATTAACAATTTCTAATGTTCAATGAATGGTTTATTGTTTCAATTTTTAAATTTAATCATTATATTTTTATTGGTCATTGATTATTGGCAATTGGCCATTTTAAGCCTACTTATGTTCTTCCAGCCAATTTTTAAGCGGTTCTTTTTCCTGAAAACCTTGAAGCCTGGCGCCATCTTTCTGGGAGATAAACTCCGGAGTGCCCTTGATATTATACTGGCTTGCCGCCTCGGCATCGTCTTGTATATTCATTGGTTTTACTCTATAACCTTCTTGGCCCAGCTCTTCTAAAATCGGTTTTTCATCTATGCAGTGAGAGCAGTTTGGAGAGTAAAAATACATAACATTGGCGCTTTCATCAAAGTAAGATTCACTTTGGACTGCAGCGTTTTGGGGCTTGTTTCCAGAAGTCTTCAAATAACCGATAACCCCTATAAAGCCGACTATTAAAATCCCTATTAAAATGTATGGTATTGCCTTTTTCATTATTTATAACTTTTAACTTTTTCCCTTTTCCTTTTTACTTTTATCATACGTACCATTTAAACAATATTACACCAAGAATGATCATTATGATACCCATTGCCAGCTTCATATGATTTTTTTCGCGTTCCTGCCAGTCCATCATTTTCATTGCTACCTTCTGGTTTTGTGTTACCCCATAGATGATTATGAGAGGCAAAACAAACATAAAGTTATAAATCAGAAGATACAGAAATCCCTGAAAAAAAGTTGATTCCTTAGAAAGCAGACCAACCGTCGCCACATAGATTCCCCCTGAACACGGAAACTCACTTACCCCGACCAAGACACCGACAACTGCCGCTGCGGGCAGTGACGCTTTGTAGGTCCATTTTAGTATTAGCTGGCGGGCGGAATAGGGAATTTTCGTCGAAAATAAGCTGTTTGGGAAAAAGTAATCTTTGACCGAAAGCGCGCCAACCAAAACAATTACAGATGCACCGATAAAAGTCATGAGATGCGGGATATCAAAAAACTGTATAACTTTTATCATACTCAAGCCAATAAGGAGATAAGATATATAGATTGATAAAATATAAACAAGACTTACCTGAAAAATATGCTTTCTTTCTTTCTTGAGCATAAAGAGCATAGATATAAATATCAAAAATATCCCGATGGCACAGGGATTAAAGCTGTCTATAAATCCGTTTACTATAACTAGCGGCAACATCTCCATTTAACAATGATACTTTATATTAGAGGGTTTTTCAATTTTTATCTTAGAATTTTTTTATCTTAATCTTTTCTACCTTTTGCTTTGTGGCCTTCTCA
>CAZTWZ010000017.1:0-10353 GCA_964617835.1 uncultured Candidatus Saccharibacteria bacterium
GCTCAACCCTTTGCCTTGAATTTATTCAAAGGCAAAAAAAAAATTCCTGAAAACAAACTCAAATGGTTTTTTTTAATTTTAATATCTCCTCTTTTAGCCCTAAAAAAAAGAGATTATGATTTTTGTGTATTGGAAATGGGGGCAGATAAACCCGGTGACATATGCTACCTTACGGATATCGTCAAGCCAAACGTAGCTATTGTCACAAACGTTTCAGAGGCGCATCTGGAAGAGTTTAAAGATATAGATGAAATCGCTAAAGAAAAAGAAAGAATATTATCCAGATTGAAAAAAGATGATATTGCCATTTTAAATATTGATAATAAATATGTATCCGATATGCGAGTTCCAAAAGATACGGGGAAAATAACCTTGGGAAAGAGTTCTGATGAGATTAAGATCATTAAACAGGAGCTTACTGAAGCCGGCTCTTTCAATTATTTTAAGGTTAATGGAAAAGACATTAAGATTTCATCATGTTCTCTTGGTGAGCATATTTTATATACTTTTGCCCCTGCTATTGCAGCAGGAATTTCTCAGGATATAAGCCTTGAAGATATTATTAAATCTCTGGAGGCATTTGAGCCGGTAAAGGGGAGACTCAATGTAATAAAAGGGATCAATGATTCAACAATTATTGATGATTCTTATAATGCAAATCCTGCTTCAATGAAAAATGCACTGGATGTTTTAGATAAGTTTAAGGGGGAAAGAAAGATAGCTGTTTTAGGGAATATGAATGAACTTGGGAGTTATACAAAATGCGCTCACGAAGAAATAGGGAGATATTTAGCGGGAAAATGTGATATCCTGGTAACGGTAGGCGATACAGCTAAAAAGTATCTTGCATCAGCCGCCCGGAAAGCGGATATGGACAAAAAAAGTATTTTTAATTTTAATACTTCAAGTGAAGCTGGAGACTTTTTAAATCAAAACATTAGAAAAGGAGACATCGTTTTAGCTAAAGGTTCGCAGAACAAAGTAAGAATGGAAAAGGCGGTAAAAAAAATAATAGCAGAACCAAAAGACGCTTCCAATCTTTTGTGCCGGCAGGGAAAAGAATGGAGGAATAAGTGATTAGGGAATAGGGATTAGGTCACTAGGGAAAACCTAGTTGTCTAATGAACTAAGATGCTAATTAACCAATAATATATGGATATAACAAACCCGGCGATAATATCACAAATTTTAAAAATAGGACTGCTTTCAGCGAGTGCGTTTGTTTTGGCAATGATTCTTACACCCGTTTATACACATTTTGCGTATAAACATAGATGGTGGAAAAAAATGAGGACAAAGACCGTAGATGGGGAGAAGGCAAAAATCTACCAGAAACTCCATAAGGAGAAACACAAACGTAATATTCCGACCATGGCTGGGATACTGATTTGGGGAACGGTTTGTATTTTAACCTTACTGTTCAATCTTGATAGGGCGCAGACGTGGTTACCTCTTTTTACGATTGTTTCTGTGGGTATTCTTGGTATTGTGGATGACATTGTTAATGTTAAGTCTGCAGGAGGAGTAGCAGGCATAAAGTCAAAAGTTAAAATGGCATGGCTTTTGATACTGGCATTTCTGGGCGCTTTCTGGTTCTATTTCAAACTGGGCCATGATGTTATTAATATTCCTTTCTATGGTGATTTTACCGTTGGCTGGATTTTTATATTATTTTTTGTTTTGGTTTTTATTTCTACTGCAAATGCAGTGAACATCACAGATGGGCTAGATGGTCTCTCTGGCGGGCTTTTGGCAATATCCTTTTTTGCATTTCTTGTAATTGCATTTTTCCAGGGAAATTATGGTATTGCTATTTTTTGCGGGACGCTTGTTGGGGCTACTTTGGCTTATACCTGGTTTAACATCTATCCGGCGAGATTTTTTATGGGGGATACAGGGGCAATAGCTCTAGGCGCTGCGCTTGGTGTTGTTGCTATGCTGACAAACTCGGCATTAGTGCTGCCTATCATTGGTTTTATATTTGTTTTGGAAGCAGGATCTTCACTAATTCAGATAATTTCCTGGAAAGTGCTGAAGAAAAGAAAAATCTTTATTGTTGCCCCGATCCATCATCACTTTGAAGCAAAGGGATGGCCGGAAACAAAGGTAACTATGAGGTTTTGGATTATAGGGGCTATGATGGCAGTTTTAGGAGTAGTATTAAGATTCCTTGGATAAAAAATGAAAAGCTTCACGCGCTCCATAAGAAAAAGTTCACCTGACCTTAACTTCTTCATCGTTATCATTTTAATAGTTATTTTTGGTGTTATTTTTCTTTCTTCCGCATCAAGCGTAATAAGTTTTCACGAATATAATGATTCCAGGTATATGTTCTTAAAACAAGTTGTAGCTATTATCATTGGTTTTATAGCAATGGGTATTTTTTATAAAATAGATATAAGCCATTGGAAAAAATGGGCCCTTCCTATGCTTGTAGCCAGTGTGATAACGCTTATAGCGGTGTTTATTCCCGGGATAGGTGTAGAGCATGGCGGAGCAAAAAGATGGATTGACATTGGTCCCATCCAGATACAGCCATCGGAGCTTTTAAAGTTCTCTATGATTATTTATCTTGCTACTCTTTTTGAGAAAAAAGGGCGAGAGGTTAAAGATATGTATGGAGGATTGATACCTTTTATGGCTATACTGGCCCTGATGGGTGTGCTTGTTATGGCACAGCCGGACTTAGGAACTTTACTGGTTATAATTATGATAGCGGGGATAATGTATTTTGTTTCCGGGGCCAAAACCAGTCATATTGTTTATCTTGGAACAGCAGGAATTCTTGGAGTTATAGCTCTTATTAAGCTATCTCCATATAGAATGCAAAGGTTTTTAGTATTTTTAAATCCCGGCGACTATGCTGATAAAGCGGTTGGGTACCAAATTAATCAAGCCCTTATCGCTATCGGTTCAGGCGGTATCATTGGCAGAGGATTTGGGCAATCACTGCAAAAGTACAGATATTTGCCGGAAGCTGCCACTGACTCTATATTTGCCATAATAGCAGAAGAAAAAGGGCTTATAGGCGCGGCATTCATATTTTTTCTTTTTGTAGCCTTTGGATATTTTGGCTTTAAGATAGCTCGCGAAGCAGAAGATGTCTATACCAGACTTTTAGCAGTCGGGATAACAAGCTGGATAGTTTTTCAGGCGATTCTGAATATATGTGCAACCCTATCTTTAGTCCCGCTTACGGGAGTAACCCTTCCTTTTATTAGTTTTGGAGGTACATCGGTTGTTATGGTTATAGCATCTTGCGGCATTTTACTTAATATTTCGAGGAGAAATGCGGGGAGGGCTGCAAGATGAAAATAATTGTTGCAGGCGGAGGCACTGGGGGTCATGTAGCGCCAGTACTAGCGGTTATTTCAGAAATAAAAAAGCAATATCAGGGAGCGGAGATAATTTATATCGGTTCTAAGGGCGGTATAGAAGAAAAACTTATTCCTCAAACTGACACAAGATCGCTATTTATAAGAAGCGGTAAATTTAGAAGATATCACAGAATTAAGATCTTAAATTTAATTGACCCGACAACAATAGTAAAAAATGCTATAGATTTCAAAAACTTTATATTTGGCATCTTTGATTCACTTGCCATATTAAAAAAAGAAGATCCGGAGGTTATTTTTCTTAAAGGAGGCTATGTTAGTTTACCTCTTGGAATAGCGGCAAGGATTAAAGGATACCCTTATTTTATCCATGAATCTGATGTTATTCCCGGTCTCGCTAACAAAATTCTGCAAAAGAAAGCTAAAAAAGTATTTGTTTCATATCCCGTCTCAAACTTTCCCGAGCTTTCAAAAGAAAAACTAATTTATTCAGGAAATCCCATTAGAAAGGATCTGCTGGAAGGGGACAAGAGAAGGGCATATGAATCGTTTGAACTTAAAAAAAACAAGAAGACTATTCTTGTTTTGGGGGGAAGCCAGGGGGCAAGGAGAATCAACGAGATTTTTTCTGATAAACTGGATAGTTATCTGGAAAAATATCAGGTTATACATATTTCAGGGGATTGGGATTACGACTGGCTTGATAAGAAAAGCGAAAAATACTCAAACAGTGAAGGGTATAAACTCTTTAGTTTCCTCACTAATGAACTTAAAAATGCGTATGCTATCGCGGACATTATAATATCAAGGGCGGGAAATAATGTTTTGACGGAAATAGCGGCTATGAGCAAGCCGGCGGTTATAATTCCCCTGGAATCATCGGCAAATGATCATCAGCTGGCAAATGCAAAGGTGTATTCCAGGAAAGGGGCTATTTATATAATGCTTCAAAGCCATCTGACTTCGGAAAAACTTTTCAGGCAAGTTGACCGTTTGCTAAATGACAACGAAGAGCTAAAGTTTCTTTCGGAAAAAATACATGGATTTTATAAAGAAGATGCGGCTGAAATTATTGCAAAACATTTGATAGATTTTTACAAACAATGCATGAGAGAAAAGGAAAAGAAAGATGCAAAGAAGAAACACAGGGACAAAAAGAGCGAATAGATCGAGGAGGTCTGGCAATAAGCTTGTATATAAAAGGACGGAGATAGATGAGCAAAAGGATTTTAATGTCTCCAGAATATATTCTCCGCTTGTATTTATTTCTATTGCGGGAATTTTATATTTAATATTTTTTTCCGGTGTTTTCAATGTTTCTGAAATTAAAGTAGAAGGCACAAGAGAAGTAAGCCCGGAGACAGTAAAATTAGCTGTTTCTGAAGAGCTGGATAAAGAGATTATTAAAAATAATATTTTTTTATTTGATGCAGACTCACTTGGCAGAGAGCTAAAGAAAGAGTATGCTTTAAAAAAATTAAAAATAAAAAAACATTATCCGGATAGGATAGATGTAGAGCTGGAAGAGTATGTTTTAGAGCTTGGGTGGTATACAAATGGCAAGTACTACTTAATTGATGAGAAGGGCAAGGTTGTAGGAGAAGCAAAAGAGAGAAGGAATGATATACCTGTTGTAGAAGATAAAAAAAACTTGACCATAGAAGTAGGGAAGAGTCTGGTAACAACGGACTTTGTTAATTTTATTAAATATTTAAATCAGCATTTTCCTGAAAATACAGGCGCAAAAATTACAAAGATAGAAATAAATGAAAGTTTTAATGAAATAGTTGTTTATTCAGATTTGAAATTTTATATCATGTTTGATACTACTAGGGATCCTGTTCTTGAAATGAAAAATCTCGTTACAGCCCTGGGGAGTAAGGAGGTAAAGAGTAAAAATCTTACTTATTTAGATATGAGAGTAAAGAATAAGATATTCTATAAGTAAAAGAAAGTAAAAGAGTTAACTAACGTAATCCCGGTGTCTAAATACCTAATGTCGCATAAGATACATTGTGCGACATTAAGTCTAGAGGTCTCCTAGTACCTCTTTTCCTGCTTTTGGAACATAGACTTTACGATAATTAAGTAATACCTGCTAATCTTAAGATTCTTTGTGCGATTCAGTGAGGCATTGTCTCATCTATTATTTATTAACCATTAAAGTGTGTTATGTCCCTTGAGCTTTAGGTCTCTATAAATTTTTCTTGGGGGGCGGGAAGGGGAATGCATAGTTCTCTTTTTTCTTTATAATATTTTATCTTAGTTATTTGGCGTAGTATTCTTTGTTTTTGTTTGTGACAAAGTACTTCCCTTTTGCCTCTCCCCTTCTTTTTGATCAATGATTATTATTTTTTCATTTGGTAATATTTCTTTTAGCGCCATAAACTCTCCTCTGGTTATTCGTCTTACATTCTCATCTTCAGTAGTTATATTTTTTTTAAGAATATTACTAGCGACAATTCTTTGTGGGAGAGGGTTTATTGTTCTTGCATTTTGGTTCTGATTGAGCGCAGGTATGTTACCCTCCTTTACTGTTTGCGGCTGTACTCTTTTTCTTTCCTGCACCATAGGAATAGGTTTAGGGATATTCGTTTTGTGAACTCTCTCTATCTCAGCTCCACCCGTAATCTTGGTAATTTTAATTTGGGCGTTTTCCTGTTTTTCCTTTTCCCCCGTAATCTTTCCTGTTTTTTCTGTCGGCTTTGCGGCACTTAGTCTAGGTTTAACTTGAGGAGTCTTCTTAGTTTCTAAATCTTTTGCCACCCCAGTTGATTCTAATTTTTCCGGTTTGTTCTTTTCTGCTTTTTTTTCGATTGGCTTGCTTGGCTGTGTTACCCTCTGAATAATTTTTTTCAGCTCTTCAGGATCAACGCTTTTTTTAATAGTCGTTTCTTCTCTACCCCTTGCTTTAGTAGGAGTTTTATAAGGAGTGTTGGGATAACTAACATTTCTCTTGGAATTGAAACCGCTTATAGGGCGGCCATAGCTCTTTTGTTTGCCGGCTGTCGGTTCTTTATTGATCTCTGTTTTTTTGATATGGCTTTTTACGTCTCTTTTGTTCGCCGTTGATCGAACGTAGTCATTTGAATTAAACTTAGAATCTTTTTGCCTATCGATTGCCCTGTCTGCATCTAGATTATCCACATTTGACCATTTTCTTATCTGTTTCTCTATTTCTTCTCTGGGTTTTGAATATTTTTCTCTTGATTGGGCTATGATTTTTTCTGTATTGCCTTCAGAACCTTCTTTTATAAATATTGATTTTGCGCTAAAGGAGTTGCTTGCGACACCATCTATAAGCATGTTCAAATACATATGCTGGTTATCTAACCCTGTCAGGTCATCTTTTTCAAAAGTGGGGCTGAACTCTTTTTCCAGATAAGATGCATCTGTGGCGCCCACCCGGAAAGCTATAAGAGTGCCTATGTTACCAAAAACAGCATCTCTTACTGTTTCTTCCATTTGTGCCACATATTGGTTGGCAAGAGCCAGGGAAAGTCTGTACTTTCTCGCCTCAGATAATATTTTTGCAAATGATTCTGTAGCAAAGTTTTGGAACTCATCGACATATAGGAAAAAGTCTTTTCTATCTTCCGGTTTTATTCTCGCTCTCGCCATTGCCGCAAGCTGCATCTTTGTTATCATTAAAGATCCTAAAAGCTCAGAGTTATCCTCGCCTATTTTACCCGATGAGAGGTCAACTAATATTATCTTCTGGCTGTTCATAGCATCTTCAAAGTCAAAAGTTTCTTTCGTCTGGCCAATAATATTTCTTATTGTGGGTGATGCGGTAAACTGTCCCACCTTGTTCAAGATTGGCGCTACCGCCTCTGTGGCAAACTTGTCATTATAAGTAGAAAACTCTTTTAGCCAGAAAGTTTTGACTACAGGATCTTCTACGTATGTTAATACTTTCTTGCGAAAGTCTTTATCTGTCAGTATTTTTACCACATCTAACATAGTTGTGTTCGGATAATAAGTGAGGGCCAGAACAGCATATCTCATAAGATATTCAAGTCTTGGTCCCCAGCTATAGCCAAACTGCTTTTTAAAAACAGAAACGAATCCGCTTGCCACTCCTTCTCTGAGTTCCGGCGTTGCTTTCATAGGGTTAAATCCTACGGGATAGTCTTTATCTGCCGGGTTTATATATACTACATCATTTATTCTATGTGAAGGTATTTGTTTTAAAACATCATGAATCAGTTCTCCATGGGGGTCAACTATACCAACACCTTCCCCTCTTTTAATATCTTCTACCGCCAGTATTTCAAGCAGCTTTGATTTCCCGGAGCCGGACTTGCCTAAAACATACATATGGCGCCTTCTATCATCTTTTTTAATGCCAAACTTTCTGAGCTGTCCTCTGAAAGTTGTTTCAGCGAATACAGTTAGGTCGTCTTGCACTATGCTTGAGTCGCTCGCATAAGGAAGGTTTGCGGGAGGTTCGCCTTTTTTTGATGATGTCCAGACGATGTTTGGTGTTTCCACAGAAGTATGGGGCAAATGATATAAGCTTGCCACTTCCTCAATATTTAAAACAAATCCCCTATTTGTGAAAAGTCTTGCCCTATATTCGTCCAAAACAGCCCTGCCTGTCCTTATTTTTGTCGGAGTAAATCCGTTTGCAAGGGCAGTATTAAACTGCTTGAAGGCGCCGGCGGTAATTCTCAAATGTTGTTTTGCCAGCTCTCTGGACTTGGCTATATATATAAGCCTTATTTTGACCTGGTAGCCAAGTTTATTTGCTTTTTCTTCAAGACACGCAAGCGATGTTTCAACATTGTGAGGGAGTTTAGTGTCTCCGCTCCCGCCCCCTTTGTTGTCTTCTGACGGGAAGATAGCTTCAAATACTGTGCTTAAAATAAGTGCCGGCAACTGTACCAGTCCATTCAGTATGCCCTCTTTTGTAAACATTTTTGGCCCGGAGCCATTTTTCAATCCCTCTGCATAGGCAAGACCCTTGTTCCTCCAGCTATCTGAAACCGGTCGGGTTATGATTTGTATCCAAATTTTTTCTGATTCACTTTCTATCTTAGATAAAGCACCTGTTATCCCCGCCAGGGGGTCTACCTCAAAGCTAACAAAGGTTTTTATTGGAAAATAATCTGGTTTTATAAGCTTTAGCTCGCATCCTGCAACGCAGTCATCTTTACCATCATTGTCTATATCTACATTTTTAGAGTAGTCGTCTACTGTTGATATCTCAGCTGTTGGATATTGCGCATACACTTGTCCTTCCACAAAGTTTTGTAAATGTTTGGGAGTCCACATATAAAAAACGATAGATTTTGAATCTGCCACCATTTCAAAGCTAATGTGTTCCTGGATAGATCCTTCTTTTTTAATGTCTTTTGCGGGCTTTAGTATTCCGTGTAAACTGGCAAACATCATTTCTGCTGATGTCGGGCCTTTCTCGCTATTTTTGGGAATTTTTACTGAGAGAACAACACTTTCAAGGTTCTCCGCCCACTTGCTTTTTCTAAAATTTTGAAAAGCAATAATAGCGACTATAGGGACTATTATCCACCAAGTCCACATCAATAGCTGGAAAATACCCTTAAAAATATATATTAAAATTTCAAACATATCTGCTTATTTGCCGATTAGTTATCTGCTAATGTGTATGTTGCTCTTGACACTCTTTTAAAGGAATCCTTTTGCAGATTCAAGATCACGGTTGTTTCCTTCACAATGCGGTGTTTTTTCACATGTTCTATAATCTCATTTTTATGCATAGGTCTGTTATGTTCTTCCAGGATTTCACGGATTACATCCTCTACCACTCCCGGCTTATATCCCCACTCGCTGAGAGCATAGATACCTCTGCCGATTAAAACAAAACGATCATCACGAATAAGTTCATTATGTACCGCTTGCTTTGTTACTGGTTTTTTTTGAAGTCTATGATTTAATATTTTTTCTGTTATATCCCCATAATGAAGTGGATTTTTATGTTTTTTCATTATTATATAAGTCTTGTCGCGAATACTCTTTGGATTTACTTCTCTCCATGTGATAAGCCCCCATCTCTTCTCGTCATCAGTGTACAAAACATTTTTCTTGGTCCAAAGCAGAGATTCTATTATATTAGCGGAGCTATTCAGCTCTTTTGCAATCTCACTTATACTCATTACCTTTTTCTTATTCTCTAAAAGATTATCAATCTCTTTTGAAATATTTAAAATTCCCTGTGTTTTAGTAGTTTTTAGTGACCAATATGTTCTGGTTTCTTTGTTTTCACCATGTCGCAGGAGACTAGTATCTAAAAGCACCAAAAAAAGAAATGAATTCATCTCTTTTGGATCTTGTTTTTTTGTAGCAACAAAAGCAGAAACCAGCCTTTCTTCGTTCACAAAACCACCAAAACTTTCTATTTTTTCTTCAAGAGTCTTGTGAAAGGAACTTATACTGTCTATTTTTGGAGTGGCTTTTTTAAGTTTCTCAAGCGCACTTTTCTCTATCTGCCTTACCCTTTCCCTTGTAACTCCAAGTTTTTTTCCTATTGCTTCTAAAGTTTTGGGTTTATCACCGTTTAAGCCATATCTTTCAGTTAACACATCCCTATCCCTATCTTTTTTGAGGACATCTTTTGTCAAAATAGAAGAAATCTTCTTGCTAAATTCTTTGGAAGGGACTGTTTTTTCTTTTATATTTGTATTATCTTTCGTCATAAATAAGCCGTTTTCCCCGTATATTTAAGCATTTTTGATTAGTAAATTAAATTATAGCACAACTGAACCCCCATGTCAAATGAAAATTCGTGCTCACTTAAGCACGAAATAATCTTCTATAGGTACTAGTTACTCAACCTTAATTATTATATCTACCGTAGCGGGATTATTACCACATTCCTTATGATTGACATTAAGATCTGTATTAGCAGCATATAGAACTTTACTGCATCCTTCCCAAGGTTGCCCAGGACCACTTCCCCAACCTGATACATCAAAGTATGCATAATAATTCCCTTGCCCAACAGGATCTTTTGGAATCTCAGTTAAGTTTAATGCAT
>CAZTWZ010000018.1:0-10248 GCA_964617835.1 uncultured Candidatus Saccharibacteria bacterium
AAGACACCCAATGAAGCATTAAAAGAAAAAGTGCAAAATGTCCTTGCCTAGGACACTTTAAAGAAATATTCTTGCTAATCACCTGCTTTTCTGATAAAATGTGTTAGTCAATTAGGAATTAGATCTATAGAATTCAGAATTTGTAGATTGGTTTAAAATTAGTAATTAGCAAAAGAGCTGAAAGCGATGAAAAAAGATATACATCCCAGTTATAAGAAAGCAAAAATAACCTGTGGTTGCGGGAACGTACTAGAAACCCAAAACACGACAGGTGACTTGACCGTGGAGATATGCTCTGCATGTCATCCATTTTTCACCGGCAAGCAAAAGCTTGTAGATACTGCCGGAAGAGTTGATAAGTTTAAGGAAAGACAAGAAAAAGCCGAAAAGCTAAAGGACTCAAAAAAGCCAAAAAAACCGATAAAAAAAGCAGACACCAAGAACCTCGACGAAAAGATGGAAGAAATTAAAGAAGAGCTGAAGGAAGAAGCAGTTGATATTAGTCCAAAATCCAACCCCGCCAAGACTATGACAAGCGAGGACGAAAAAGACGAAAATAAAGACAATAAATAACTAAATTGTAAGGATAGCGCTATTTTGGTATGTCAAAAGGCGCTATAATTGTTTCTGAAAGAAGGTCGGACCTTCAAAATAAAAATCTTAACATTAAATCTGTCATTCCGTACCTGACACGGAATCCAGAAGAAAATAGATCCTGAATCAAGTTCAGGATGACAAAAGGGAATGATTCTGGGCAAGCCAGAATGACGAATAGAGAATATTATGTTAGAAAAACACGATCACCCCCTTTCTGTCATTCCGTACTTGATACGGAATCCAAGGAAAATTATATAGATCCCCGGGTCCCGCCTTCACGCCGCTTCGGAACGGGCAGGCAAGTCCGGGGATGACAAAGGATAAAAATGTTAGAAAAACACGACCAATTCAAAAAAGAACTAAAAAAAGTCGAGAAAGAGCTATCTTCTCCCGAAGTTATTTCTAATGCGAAAAAAATGAAGTCCCTTTCCCGAAAGCATTCGGAACTGAAAGATCTCCTGGCAATATTTGAAGAACTAGAACGGCTGACAAAAGATCTTGAAAATTCAAGGGAAATGCTGAAAAAAGAGGATAACCAGGAAATGAAAGACTTTTTTGCAGACGAAATTATTGAAACAAAAGAAACGCTGAAGGAAACTAAGGGGAAACTTCAGGCAATGCTCATACCAAAAGATGATAACGATGAGAAGAATGTAATCCTTGAAATCCGTGCTGGTACTGGTGGTGACGAAGCAGCTCTCTTTGGTGGAGATTTGTTTAGAATGTATTCACATTATGCCGAAAAAATGGGATGGAAAATATTAGTATTATCATCAAATATAACTAGCGAAGGGGGTCTTAAAGAAATGATAGTAAAAATATCTGGAGATAACGTTTATAAATACTTAAAGTTTGAAAGCGGAGTGCACCGTGTACAGCGTGTCCCTAAAACAGAATCCCAAGGGCGCATACATACATCAGCCGCCACAGTCGCAGTAATGCCTGAAGCAGAAGAGGTTGATATAGAGATAGCTCCTCAAGATATCAAGGTGGATGTATTTCGTTCGTCCGGTCCGGGAGGACAAAGCGTAAACACCACTGACTCTGCCGTACGCATCACTCACATACCAACAGGGTTGATAGTATCCTGCCAAGATGGTAAATCACAACTAAAAAATAAAGAAAAAGCAATGTCTGTTCTCCGTTCTAGACTACTCCGGCAAAAGCAGGAAAAGGAAGCCAAAAAAAGAAGTGACTTTCGTAAATCACAAATCGGGTCCGGTGATAGAAGTGAAAAAATAAGGACTTATAACTTTCCTCAAGACAGAGTTACGGATCACAGAATAGGTTTTACTGCTCATAACCTGCCGGAGATCTTAAACGGCAAGCTTGAAAATATAATCTCCGCCCTCCAAAAAGCATCTCAAAAAAAGGCACTGAAAAACTTAGAATAAAAAGTATGAGGGTGGTCCGATATATTGGACCACCCTATTTTTTATACTCTGCCTACTTTTTAACTCCAATTACCTCAATAAGTCCTCCAATGTATATGTTTTCAACAGGTACCGGAAGAAAAGGACTAACTTTTCGTCGGCATCTTTTTGCTCGGGAGTTTTTTCTATGTAGAGGGCTTGCAGGGGGTCAACTTTTGTCTTATGAATTGTCATGATCTCCCCTCCTCTTATGTGTTATGTGCTTTTCCTTACCTAACCTACACGTTTCTTTTCCCCATATTTACACCCCCTTGTTATGGTAAATAGTTAAAATGGTTAAGCAAAAACCTATTTTCATTAAATACCCAATAAAAAAAGCACGCAAGAACATTCTTAAACAATTATCAATTTTAAATTTTAAATTATTAATTGTTATCTTATTCCCATCTAAAGAGTTTGATAGCCAGAATAAATGATATGACAGCCCAAACCACAAGACCTATTATCTCTCCTTGTATTTCCACCACTCCGGCACCATTTATCATCACTTCCCGTAGACCATCAGCTAAATATGTAAGGGGCAAATACTGAGTAATGTTTCCGAGCCAGTCAGGGAATGCTTCCTGAGGGAAGAAAACACCCGAGAGAAACATCATCGGCATAAGTATAACATTCGCCATAGCCATAACTGTATTTTGCGAGTTTCCGAGCCCCGATATAGCAAATCCGATACTTAAGAAGATGATCCCACCCAAAATAGCTAATGTAAATATTAGGGGATATGATCCAACGATAGTCACCCCAAAAGCCAAGACACCGACAGTAATAATGACCGCTGTCTGCATAATGGAAAGCAGCAGCCGGGTAACAACCTGACCGAATATTATAACCCTTGGATGAACAGGGGTGGCAAGGATGCGTCTCAAAACCTCTTTTTTCCTCCATTCCACTATCGTTCCCACTACCCCCATAACTGCCATCATCATCACTCCCAACCCTACAATCCCGGGTAAAATATAGTCTATGTAGCTTAAATCTCTTGATTCTACTGCTCTTGCATCTAACGTAAAAAGAGACGGTGTCTTGGTAATGGCATGTGAATATTTATCCAAAACTTCACTTATAATAGTAATTCCTACCTGGGTGTTGCTGTTTTGCCCTCCTTCAGCATAAAAAAGCTCCACCGTCTGAGGTGTTTGCACTGATGTGGGAGGAGCATTTGGACTACCTGGAGCAGTGGCGACACTAGGAAGAACCTTAGACGCCTCCCCAAAACCTTCGGGAATAACAAGGAGCATATCAATGTCTCCCTTTTCTACTTTCCCCTTTTCTTCATCCTTAGTCCCCTCGCTTATTACAAATATATCTATATTTCTTAGTGTTTCCGTAAGCTTCTCTGATGCTTCATTCTTTGCTTCATCTGCTATGCTAATCTTTATTTCCGCTGCTTTGCTAAAGTCCATGACACCAAAGATAGACATGATAAGAAGCGGCATAAAAAGAGAGAAAAATATCGCCCGCTTGTCACGGAAAAACATTTTTATAAAATATTTAATAATATTTAAAGTAACAACTATTGACTTTTTCATTCTCTAAGTCCCTTTCCAGTTAAGTCTAGAAAGACATCTTCTAGATTGGCTAGTTTTTCCTGCTTTTCTTTTTTAAACCCTTTTTGCAAAAGGTTATCTATGAGCTTATCTGGTATATCTAGCTTAATTATCTTACCTTCATCCATAATCGCCACTCTATCGCAAAGAACCTCTGCTTCATCCATATAGTGTGTCGTTATAACTATGGTCTTGCCCTTATTCCTGATTTCTTCTATCAAGTCCCAGAGATGTCTCCTCGCCTGAGGATCCAGACCTGTTGTCGGCTCATCTAAAAAGAGCACTTTCGGGTCATTGACAAGGGCAGAGGCAATGGAAAATCTTTGTTTTTGTCCGCCAGAAAGCTTCTCCACATACGACCTGCCTTTATTCTCTAGTTCCACTTCTCCTAGAAGCTTCTGCGGGTCCACTTTCCGATGATAGAAGTTACCAAAAAGATCTAAAAGCTCTTTAAGATTTAAATAATCAAAAAAGGCAGAGGCCTGAAGCTGGACGCCTATAATCTCTTTTATTTTGTCGGGGTGCGCATTACAGCTTATGTTGTCTATTTCCGCAGTTCCTTCATCTATCGAACGAAGTCCTTCTATCATTTCTAGTGTTGTAGTTTTCCCGGCACCATTGGGGCCGAGTATCCCAAATATCTCGCCCTTTTTAACATCAAATGAAATACCTTTCACCGCTATAAAGCCGTTATACTTTTTTGTAAGGTTTTTTACTTTAATTATATCTTTACTATTTTTTACCATAAGTTTTTTGTCTTAACATTCCAGCCGACTTCGCAAAGCGGCAAGTGAAAGAATCCCTTTGACACATCATTAAATTTTACTTTTCTTCTAAAATCCTTATTATTTCCTGGTGCTGTTTTTCCATTTCCTGGGTTACCTGCTTAAAACTTGAGAGTTTGGTTAAAACAACCGCTTTATTCTGTACCCCAAAGACCAGGAGCTTCTCACCTTTTTCTAATCCCAAAGCTTCTCTGGCTTCTGCCGGCACTACAACTTGTCCCCGTTCTCCCACTGTCGTGGAACCATAAAATTTTTTATGCATCATTATAAAATACTCCTATCATACTTCTCTGATTAGTATGATAGAGGGGAGGAGTACTGTCAAGAAGAAAATATTTTATTCTACTATTTTTTAACTAAACCAGGAATTATTCCATATCTATAGCTATGATTCCATGCCTTTCCAGTTATTCTGAAATATTGCTGGAGTTTCTAATGTTATCCAGTATCTCAATGATATTCCCCTTAGCTTTCCACATGGTTACACTTTTTTCTAAACTTCTGTTTGAATGTATATGCCACTTTTCTGGAGGAATTTCTATTTGATCACCTTTTTTAAGCACTACTTCCTTTGATCTGTCATTATCATCAAATAATACAACGGTTGCCACTCCTTCTACCTGATACAGGCACTCCGTGCAAGGCCGATTGTGCTTCTTCAGCTCTTTCCCTGGGTCATTTTCAAGATAACCTACACTAACATTTTCATCAGAATAAGCTATGATAATCTCACCTTCATCAATCTTATATCTTTCGAAGTTCATTTTTCCCTCCTTATCTTTCTTTTGCATACAAACACCATTATTCCATATCTATAGCTATGATTCCACGCTTTTCCAGCCGTTCCCGCCCAAAGCTGTAATGCACCCTTCTGGCATCTTCCCTGGTTGTTCCTTTGCCAAGTATATTTTCCAGATTTTCTTTATTTAGATACTTTTCAAAATCCTTATAAATTCTTGTCGTCCTAACTCTCTTCTCTATCTTTTGCCCATCACATAAAATTACCAGCCTATCGCCAGGTTTCATTTGTCCGTAGTACTTCCTGGACTCCGGCGCGTTCATTGGACGAGTTTCAGTAGTCTTTTCACTGCTTTTTATACGGTCAAAGATATCCTTATCCGCTTTTCTAATTCTCAAAACCCAAGATTTCATTTTTTTGTTGTAATAATTCAAAATAATTATTTTTATCAAATCTATTGAACACTTCAAGACCAAGCGACTCATAAAACCTTGTCGCTTTCTCTAAACCAGCCACCTGAATACTCGTATGATGGACCCCTTTAATCACTTTTCTCTTCCCAATATTCTTCTGCTTCTTCTTCCATTTTATCAAGACGAGTGTAATAGTCGGGAAATTCATTCAGGTGGGCAAGAGCACTCTTCCCTGTCATTTCAGGATTGTCATTTGTAACATTTGTAAGCCGGCTCTCTGTGCCATGTTCAAGCTCCACATCCATCCCCCGCCTAAACTGCTCCACATCATACTTATCCCATTTGATACCAAGCTCTTCTCCTATTTTTTTCGCCTCTTCAGCTGTAAACTTTTTTTCACTCGATGACATAATACCTCCTTCTTAATAACTAATATTATACTTTAAAATCTAACATTATGAAAGTTAAGTATTTACAATACTTCCTGTAAATTTTATTATTTTAATAGATATAAAATATAGTCTGTTATGTATATCAACAATCACAAAAAAGGGTTTACATTAATAGAGGTTGTTGTCGTAATGGCGATTATAGCTGTGCTTGCTGTTTTGGTTACAGGCGCTATTGGAATTGCTAAAAGACAGGCAAGAAATACCCAAAGAATTAATGATCTAAAAACAATTTCAACAGTATTCGAAGCATACTATAGTAAAAATAAAAAATACCCAGATGATAATGCTGGCTATGTTTGCAATGGAACATGGAAAAACACCTGGAATAATCTTATAACTAAATTTAAAAATGATGGATACTTAAGCCAAGACATAAAAGATCCTCAAACAGATTTTTATTATTTTGCATGTACAAATTCTACCAACAATCAATCATATTTTATAGCAGCTATTATGGAGGGTGGCGAAAAAGACAACTCTTCTTATTGTTTCCCCTGGAATGATTGGAATAACAACAAAAATAAAATGGAATTTATGGGCAACCGGGAATACCCTTGCCCATAATCACAACTCTGTCAACCTCTTCTCATACTTCTCAACTATCCATTTTTTGCCTCTCTGAACCACCTTATGCCCTTCTTTCTCAAGAATTTTCTTTTGCATCTCGGGTCCTGACGGAAACTTTTCATTAAGCACTCCCCCAGATTTCAGTGTCCTCCACCATGGCGTCACATCTTTCTCGCCTTTTTCACGCATTTCCTCGGCTGCGTTTGCTGCAATTCGGGTAAAAATGCCTGTAGTCAAGGGGCAACCAACATCGGCTCCATGCTTCTTCGCCACTTTTTTTCGTATTTCACTTACCGTAATCAGCTTTCCTTCAGAGACTAACTTCATAATACTGTCAATTTCAAGCGGTGACGGTATCGCCAATGTTTTTCCGCCCCATCTCTCGGCCGCTTTCGGATCTAGCTTCACCACCTTCGGCAAGTCTTTTGAATTGTTTAGTTTCTCTATCCAGGTTTTCTTCTTAGCCATAGTTATTTCCCTTTCTTATCATCTGTTAAAAAAATAACATTTATCAGATACTGTTTTCAAGTATACAAATTACAAATGTTGTGGAGCATACCTGCCAGCTCCCATCAAAGGCGGGTAAACTCCACCCCATTGAAAGATAATATGATGATGTCTGGACTTATTATTCAGGCATAATTTCTAATAATCGCTTCTAGGCCTCATATAATTGAGTATATTGTTTCTTTTTTCCAGGAAGAATTCCCAAATCTCTATAATCTCTTTCCAATTTCTCTACTGCTTTTTCCCTGCCTGACTTATTCTTAACTATCATATAAGGTCCCCTTATGAGATGACTGATAGCATCAGATACCGCTAGTATTTTTGCCTCAATTGTTTTGGGTTTAATATCCTTATTTCTATGAGCCCTTACACAATGAGCAATTTTATCTATCTTATCTTTATCTAAACCTTCTTTTGATAGAAATCTTTTAGCCTCTTTTTCTGAGATAACATCATGTTTTGACCTATCACCTATCATAGTCCCAATGTCATGTAGCCATACGGATATGAGCAAAATTTCTCTATCAGCTTCCGGATGTTCTTTGATCATCTTTTCTGAGATTTCCTCTACCTTTTTTACATGACCCGGATAATTCACTTTATTCCCAGATTTTTCATACGCATCCAGAAAATGTTTTCTTGTTTTTTCTATCATAAAATAATTATACCACAAACAAAAATAATACCTTGTGCATTGATACTATTATCTTAGTAAAACCAGAGTATTCAGATTTTCCGTGAAAAATATTTCAGAAATTTGCTTTAAAAGTAACAGAATAACATTTCAAATTTACACCACTTGCCTAAACCGAAGTAGACAAGCTACCTAACTCTTACTCCTTTATAATGCAATCTTGCTTTCCTTTTTAAATACCTTGCTTTCTTTGGTTTTGCAAGTTTCGAACTTTTTCGAAAGCCAAAGCCGCACTTAGCACTTAGCCGAGCTATCGCTGATGTGCTCATTCCCGTTTCCAACATTATATCCCTATACGAATGGTTTTTCTCAAGCATTCTCAAAACCCTATATCTCCTGCCAATATCATTTATTTCTCTGGTTGTTAAAATTCTGTCAAATATAAGCTCAACTTGCGAGACTTCTTTAGTCTCAGCTAAAAGTTCCATAACTTCCTGAACACCTTTTGTATCCCACACTAGTCTTTTATTCATCTTCCCTCTTACTAATTTAATTTAATAATATTTAAATACTACTTGCCTTAATCGCATTAAACAAGTATACAAAATTCAATATTCTTTCAAACACCATGATTTGGCTGCATTAATAGTTGAGCACTTGCCTAAACCGAAGTAGGGTAACGGCAGAAATGATAATCTTCTTGATTAAATTAACGAATTTAGAACAAAAGTTAATGATGTTTTAAGGTATTCATCAGAGTCCATAAACCATTCTTTATGGTTTATGGTGTTCTTTTGTGTTTATAATATGGGGTTTAGGTATTCGGGATTTGATAAGTGACTATTCAATATATTTATATTTATGTGTACGTATGTAAGTGGATCTATAAAATTATAATTCAATTTTTAGTTCTATGGGACAATGGTCTGAACCATAAATATCTGGCAGAATCTTACTACTCTTCACCTTATCTTTAATTGATTTACTGACAACAAAGTAGTCTATGCGCCAGCCAATGTTCCGCTCCCTGACAGTTGGCCTGTTTGACCACCAGGTATAGTAGCCTTTATCATGAACAAATATACGAAACGTATCCACAAAACCAGCTTGTAGAAAATCATCGAACCACCTTCTCTCATCTGTTGTAAATCCGGCATTCTTCTCATTCTGCTTCGCATTTGCAAGATCTATGTCTTTATGTGCTACATTGAAGTCTCCGCCGATTATCAGCGGTTTCTTTTTTGCTAACTTTTTTATATAATCCAAAAAGACCTCATTAAATTTCAGCTTAAAGCTAAGTCGCGCCAGTTCCCTTCTGGAATGCGGGAAATAAACATTAAGAAGAAAGAACTTTTCATATTCCAGTGCCATTACTCTGGCCTCCAAGTCAAACATCTCAACCTCTAAGCCCTTTAGAATGCGAGTAGGCTCTGCTTTTGAATAAACTATCAGCCCCGCATATCCTTTTTTCTCCGGAAGAAAATAATAAAAACGATAACCTTTTGGGGTTTTGATCTCTGAAATATTATCTTCTGAAATTTTTACTTCCTGGAGAAGATAAATATCGGCATTTTCTGACTCAATGAATTCAAGAAAACCCTTCTTGATTGCTGAACGGATACCATTCACATTCCAAGATATTATTTTCATCTTAAATCCTCACTAAAATTAATTTCATCACCAACCTTCAAGCCAATTTCTTTCACCTTCCCGCCATTTATTTCAAGCACATACTTGGCGTTGTGAGACGGTGTAAATGATGTGCAAATTTCGCTTTTACAAGGTTTTGCATTTTCTTTAATAAACACTACCTTATTATTTTCATCAATCCATATAATATCCAGGGACATCAAAGTGTTTTTCATCCAAAATGAATACTTTTCCATTTCTTCAAATATAAAAAGCATCCCGCTATCATCTTCGAGTTTTTTCCTGCCCGATAATCCTTTACTTTGTTCTTCATTAGCTTTGGCAACTTCAACATTAAAGCATTTATCCTTATAACAAACCTGCTTTCTGGAATTTTTGAATGATAAGAAAATTAAAAAAAATAATCCTGAAACAAGGATTAGGCTTAAAAGTATGATTATATGTTTTTTATGAAAAGTCAAAAGATGTTACCTAACTCATTACTTGCGGACTATTTATCGTCTTTTTGATACCTGAGTGTGTAGGTCTGGCCCGGAAGTAAAAGACAGAAATCTGTACCCTCTTCCTCTTCAACCACATTGAAAAATGGACAATCCAAGCAGCTAATTTCTTTCTGGGCATATGTCCCCTGTATCTCTCCTCCACAAAACGTACCGGTTACTGCCCAGCAGATTCTGCCCCTGTTTTCACCATTATTTGTGCCATCACCTTCACCGCCTTGTGCTGCGGGACAAACACCAAGGTGTTCAACTTCCTTTCCACCCGGTTCACGGCCGCATTTTTTAAATTCCCAGCAGTTTTCTTTTTTCATATGCTTACCGCTTTCATACTATATTCTTTTTATCATAAATATAGTATTTGGTAAAGCAAGACCTTTTTTGGATACCACGCTAACCCTCGCTATTCCCAAGGGTTACATCTATC
>CAZTWZ010000019.1:0-9584 GCA_964617835.1 uncultured Candidatus Saccharibacteria bacterium
CTGCGCCGATGGAATCGCCGCAGCGGCAGTAGCCAATTATTTTTTTCGGAAAGTAAAGTTGGCAAATATAGAACTAATTCCTATAATATATACTGATACATTCCCAATGGACTCTATTACAAAGGATGACAATGTAATGATAGTAGATTTTTCTATTAGTCCAGAAGAAATGGAGGAATTAGTTAAACGGGCAAAGAAAGTAGCTTGGTGTGACCACCACGCGTCTGCACTAAAAAAATATAAAGGAAATATACTCCTGGATAAAATAGGAGGAATCCGTACCATCGAACACTCTGGCGCATACCTAACATGGCAATATTTAGCTCCAACTTTACCAGTACCTAAGGCTATTGAATATGTATCAGATCATGATACATGGAAGCATAAATTTGAAGAGTCCAATGCTTTCAGATTGGGTTCTATAGTTATTGGGGGGATGGATCCTACTAATGCTTTATTTTGGGAACCGCTGTTTGAGGGGAGTGAGAAAGAATTGCAGCAGACTGTCGAATACGGACAAGTTATAGAGTCATATCAAGATATATGGCGTAGAAAAGCGGAAGGCTATGACTTAGAATTTGAGGGTTATAAATTTCTAGTTACAAATAAGCCTGGTAATAGTCAGGCATTTAAATATATAGACGACGGTACTTATGATGGCCTGATGACGTGGTTCTTTAATGGAAAAGAGTATATCTACACGATGTTTGGGTCCAAAGGCGGGCAATCTCATGATCTAAGTAAAATTGCCTCTAAATGGTCGGGAGGGGGCCATCGCCTAGCGTGTGGCTTCAATACTAAACATTTTATAGCAGATCCTAATGACCCTAGAACAACACTTGAGGAGTTTGAAGCTTCTTAAAACAAAAGGGGCTCGATTGAGTCCCTTTTTTTACCTAATTTTTAATAGAACTTTCCTTTTTTTTGTCCAAATTCCGTACCATATAGATAGGCTGGAATTGGGTCGGAACCATGAATATTTGTGGCAGCTCCCGTAGCGGCGCTTTCACGAATAGCTTGAACTATATGATTAGTCCCAACTCTAGATAGCCAGTCTGCTCTATCCTGTGGTAGTACTTGTATACTCTTGAAGAAAGGTTTATACTTTATTAATTCTAGACCCATTTCTTTTCTATCTTTATTAACTTGTTCCAGATTTTGAATTGTGGAAACGTCTCCTCTCAAATAATTAGATTTCTCTGGAGTTTCTGTTATTCTGGCATTATTAGAAATTGCCCTAATAACTGTTTCGAAAGTTCTTTTGTGAAAATCTTTTTGATATAGATTATCCATTTCATCAATTATTTGTCTTTGGGCGGCTTGATGTCCTTTAATAGATGCAAGATCCTGTGGTTTAATAACTCCATAAGACAGCTGTTCCCCTTTTTTAATAACAGACCCCCGTTTTACTTTAAGTTTCTTTCCAGGGGGTACGTTAACTATAATACCATCTATAGTTACATCATAGCCACCGAGTGAATCTTTCATAATTTTTTGAACAGTTCCATTTACAGGAGAAAGGGTTGACATACCTGCTACAGTTTCTGGGACATTCAATAGTTGTTCCAGACGACTAAATCCACCAATAGTTGCATGTTCTTTTTTTCCACCTGCAAATGCTGCTCCTGTATGCTTGGTCCGCAGGATAAGCTGTGTAGACTTTTCTGTGATGGCGTGGGCGTCAGCTATACCAACATTATATCCTATTTCAGGAAATTGACCAGTAGGTAAAATACCATAGTCTTTTTGGCAAATACCATTAGGGGCTTCACACGTTAGAGGGCTTCGGACTTTAATAGTAATTATTCTACTAGCTACAAGCTTATTATATACTTTATCATCGATTACTTCATTCCGCTGTATAATACCAGGTATTGTTTCTGCAGAGCACCGATCAATTACATCTTTTCCATCTTCTTTAACTCTATATTCTAGTCCTTTCTTTGTACCACAATCTTCTTCAACAATTAGAGTGCTCCATACATTACCCATCAAGGCCTTACTTAGTGCTCCGGGCCCAGAAGTTGAAACAGCAGTATCTATAATTCCCTTTCGAACACCATACATAGTATTCCAATAATCAGCTGCATCAAGCCCTTCTCCAAAAGACTTTAATATAGGATGTTCGATTGGTTTACCATGCACATCACTGACAATACCGGGCATTGATAAAATCTGCGAAACATTAGGAGCTTTTGATCCAGATAGTCCTCCAGACTCTAACCATTCATAAATATTATTTTTTCCTGCAAACTTTTTGTCCTGCGCAGCCTTAATTTTATCTGTAGCTTCCAACCAGAGCTCAATCTTTTTAGACTTGCTTTTTGTAGCATCTACTTTCTTTTTGTATTTATCCAAAATATCATCACGATATTTGCGAGATGCAGTAAAATCACTTAATGAGATTGTACTGCTGCGTTCATGGGCATATCTATTTCCAAGATCTTTAAAACTATTAATTACATTAGGAAAGTCATTTGGATATTTTTTAGCTACTTCAGTTAATATATTATTAACCACTTTCTTTGAGAAAGCTTTATCATATTTCCGCAAGTTAACAGGAATGGTAGAGTTAATCATTTCCTTACCCATGGAGGTATGTCTTCCTTTCAACAAAAACATATCAGTTAGGCCAAGTCCAGCAGCTTTAGCTTGCCGTATATTGTCGAATACTTGGCCGGTTTCTTTTCCTGGAACAGTTAACCAATATAATCCGAATTGATATTCCTGAGAAAGCCCGGGAACTATAGAATTATTCCCGTGTTTAAAAATATTTTTACTTGGGAGCATATTCCATGCTTCATTTACAGCATCTACCCCAATAGGTACGTGAACAGCCATAGTGTTGTGTGTTATAATTCCACCATCTACTATAAAAGTTTCTTTTTCAGGTAAAGAAAAATCATAAGTTACTGCAGGACGCGCAGTTTTCCGCACGTCCTGGATAACATCATATTTTATGTATTCATTGTTTACTAGTTCGAGCCATCTATTTAATAAATCACTTCGATCTTGTAAATAAACATATTTTCCTACGATAAGTCTTTTTGCAATTGACCTACTAATAAGAGTTTTATTTTTTAAAGTTCTTAAGTCTACTCTTGTACTACTATCAATATCTGGATACTTGTCCCTATAAGCTTTTAATGTGTTCATTAACTTTTTGTCACGGCCTTTGCCTTTATACACATTACCAAATTTAATTAGTTCTTCATGTATTTTTTCATTGTAAGGCACCAAGTCATGAGTATCTCTTGAGACTTTTTTAGGATATTTAGTTTTTAAATCCAAATATTTTTGTAGTTTCGGGCTGTCTTCATGAAATGGGACTTGCTCAAATTGAGAAGGATTAATTTGAAGCATATAAACAGTATTATTGTTTGTCTGTGTTTTTCGATTTAATTCACTTAATGCTGACTGGATTCCTAAGCTTCGGAAAAGCATTTGTGTTTGTAACATACCTTTTTTAGTTATCATTTGAATACTCATTTTAATATTTTGATTTTTAGTATTATATGTTACACAACCATCTGAATCCATCAAGCCAGCAACTAAACCTTTTCTAAAGTCTTCTGGGGTTTCAAGATACCAGTCTGGGAATTGTTTGTTTAATGTTCCTACACCAAAATGTTTTTTCATCCATCTTGATAGTGGGGCGCAAGAAAACCTTAACTGGCCACCATTTGGATACATTCTAAAATCCTGTGCGTGGCCCGATATATGATTAAATGTTTTAAAGTAAGTATCCTTTAAAATATCTTGAATACTTTTAGTAGAGCATGCTTGTGATATGTCAGACTGTTGGCTACCGGTTATTGACCCATCTCCGACAAAATATCCTAGCCAATATCCGCTATTAAAATCTAATTTAAAAGTTTTATTAATTTTAACGCGATTATCCCATTTTCGTCCTGAAGGATCGACGACTTTCATAGTTTTTGGTACTTTAGTTTCGTCTATCTTTATCTTTCGGACTAATGGAATAATCGCACCAGCTTTTAAATTTTCGGTTTTAATTCTTTTATTTTTGAATGTTAACATATCTATATAAGATATATTATGATGTTCTGTACATATAAATGGTAAGTTATGTTTAATTTTTAATTTAAAACAAGGGCCATGACTAGTATGTATAGAAACTTGATTTGCTTTCATATATTTTACTTGGTTGTTTTTGCTTGTACCCAAAACGTACAAACTGTCAATACCAAGAACTAAAGTTTTATTTTTTGCTAATTCTATTAAATCTTCATCAGTAGTTCCGGGTAATAAGATTTCTTTTATTAATAGGCCTACTGGACCTACATAATTCTTGTTCCCTAATTTAACGTAAACTACTGTTTTTTCGTCAATAGAATCTCCATTAAAATCTAGGTTGAAGCCACTGTTAATTAGTGGGTTGGTCTTGATGGTCTTGCCTGGAACACGTTTGACCTTAAAAGCCTGTATAGAGTGTTTATGTAAAGTTGGTGCCCTATTCAAAAGAACGGGACGCTCACTAATTACAGCATCAAGGGCTTTATTTGCTGTTGGTGTCCAATCATGTACAGCTTGTGCAGCATCTACAGCTTTCATTCCGGAACGTACCAAAAATTGAACTACAAAAGGTTTATATAACTTTTTAGTCATATCTTCTGGTAAACCAACTTCATCAATATTCAAAGAAGGGTCTAATCCTACAGTACTTCTAGCTGACATATCTTGTTTTTTTGAGAACAATTTATCATGAATAAACCCTAGTTTTGGTGCAGGGCCAGCTAGTGTCTTAATTGCCCCCTCATATTTTTCTTTGGTATATGTGAGAGGCTCAGCTAGTCCTTGCAATGCTTTTACTGCATGATAGAGATCAGCTTCATTTTTTGCGTTGAACTCATCTTCAGGAAGATCATTTTTCTTAACTTTTTCAACAGCTTGATTGATTATACTTACATCCCGATAGTGTTTATTAATTGGAGGTACCATTAAATCGCCGCTAGGTAGAGGATAAATAGGTCTATAAATAGGAGGAAGCACGGGGACTTTCTTAATCATATAATCAGACGGAGTCAGGTTAAATTTTTCCAAAGCCTGTAAATATCGAATTTTCTTATTTATAACATTTATTTTTTGGGGTGGAGCAATATTTAACTCTCCCTTTAATCTTTTAATTTCAGATTTTACATTAATTTGCTTTAAAGCAGTACCAATCGCCTCTGGTCCACTCAAACCACCAAGCTTTTCTTTACGATTAATTATATTTTCAAACTTTGGTTTTGTTAAATCTAAAACTTTAATTATGGCATTTTCCATCATTGGATTAGGAATTTTAATTGCCAGGTTGATATGTCCCCATTTTTTTCCTGAAGAACCACCAAAAATATCTGGATCAAAAAGTCCGCCGGGGATAGATTTAAGATTTTTTGCAATAAGCATTTGTCCACCGTCTGTGACGGCACCGTTGCTAATCTTATTTACTTCCTTATCAGTCATAGGCATAAGAGTTAACTTATCGCCCTCTTTTTCTATATTGACCCCAGCTTGTTTTAAATAAGCCAGCATTTTCTCAAATGCAAAATTAGCTTTTGGTGGAGGAGTTGGTAATCCTAATTGTAAAGCACGCCAGTATTCATCATTTTCCTGGCCTTTGAGGGCCGTAGCCTCCCATAAATTTTTCCGGGCCCCGTGGCTGAGCATTGACATGACTTCCATTGAGCCCATAGTTTGTCCGGACTCTTTTCCTCTAGAAGGCTGCATGTTAATATCATATGATCCTAGATTACGTGATTTTAATTTGTGTTCAACAACATGTCTAAGTTTTAGAATGTATGGCTTACCCCAAAATATTTTATGTCCAAAAGGTTTTCCATTCTTACCATCTAGCATTTCTTCTTCAACAGGAATTCCCTTCTTTTTCATTTCATCATATACAGCCTTTAATTGGTCCCTGTCTCGGAAATTATCCAGCATTCTGGGTTTTCCATCTGTTTTAGCTATTAATTTTCCAGCAGCGGCTTCTACCACCTGTCCTATGTTCATACGGCCGGGAACAGTAACGGGACTAAAGATCATATCCATACGCTCGCCACTCTTAGTGTGTGGCATTTCGTCATTAGGAACAATCATAGATACAATAGCTTTATTACCATGCATACCCGATAGTTTATCTCCTACGACTAATGGGGTAGTTACCTTAATATGTATATCTATATTCCGACCTATTTTATTTACGTATAGGACTTTTCCTGTTTGATCATTATCCCAATCGAGAACTTTCTTTTTATAGGGACTTGCAATAGCTCTATTCATATTTTTAAGAATTTTTTCCTCATCTGAGAAATCTACTTTAGAAATATAGGCTGCTAAAGCTTCTCCCGGTTCAATGGTAGAGCCAGCTTTGATTAGACCCAAATTGTCTAATTTCCTTGCATTTTCCGGTGTAACAATATCCGGAAAAAGGGCGCGGGTTTTCTGGAGATCTAAAACATCCAAGCTATTGTTTAAAAAGATATTCTTTCTTACTATTTTTTCACTTGTATACTTTTTAGCAAAAGCATCAGAAACCACAGCACTGTCTTCGAATGTTAAACCTTTCCAAGGCATGTATGCTACATTAACATTTGACCCTAACGCTAGAACACCGTCCTTGGTGAAATTACTTCCAGCCAAAGATTTATTGGGCGTTACATGTTCCCCAACACTCACAGTAGGGGTATTATGTATAAAGGATTCCTGGTTTAATGGATAATTATTGAATAGCCCCACTTTTACTGTTTTTCCGTGTTTGGGGTCTGGTTTATCTAAATTTAGTGTAATGTAGTCATTTCCTATTTTTTTAACTGTTCCAGACCAACCTTCTCCGGGACCGGGATTCATAAAATTTCCTATGACCTTCTGAAAACTTTCCTCACCTTTCCACCTAGTGCGGATTAACGGAGCCTCGTTACCGATAATTGGGATAGCTTGTCCAAGCATTCTAGTTGCCATAGCAATCCTATTGCCAGAATCATGAGCTATATATGGAACTAAATTGGTAGTGTAGCTAAACATATTAGAAGGAGAAAACATCCAAGCTTCCACATCTTTAGCTGGCAATATCTCTGCCTTGCCACGATAAATTCCCTTTACTTTTCTATTGATGGGACGCGGTACCTTATTGACTATAGCATATTGATCTCCAAAACCTATATGCATATTGTAAAATTCAGAAACTGTAACAAACTTTCTAGTACCATCCGGTAAACGAATAGCCGTTTTCATTTCTTTTCCATCTTTAACAATATCACGAGAAAGTCCTAAATTAACACCGGCCTTGCTGGAATTGCCTGTCCATACTGGAGAACTATCCATAATCTTCGTATATAACAGACCTCCTGGAACTGTAATCCCATACACTTTTCCTTTAAAGTTTTGTACATAATGATCACCACGGCTGGCTAAAAGCTGAGTTTCATCGTGCTTTAACATACGAATTTCATGTATATCTAAATATGTGGGTTCTCTATTATCTTGGTATATTTTATGAGATGTTGCAAAACCTAAATTAATGGCCAGTCTTTGAACATCGTTGGCCAAGCGAGGACTAGTAGTAGTATATACTTTATTATATTGGAAAATTCCAGGGGCTTTATAAAAACTTTTACGTCCATCACCCAACATAAGACTTTCCATAAGAAATTCTTGGGCGCTTAGTGGGGCAGTAAGTAATTCTTCCGGTATATATTTATCAAAGCATTTTCCTAAGCTATTTAAGTACTTTGTAAGTACTTGGTCATTGAAAGTAATATTTGAACCAGATTGGCCATATTTAATGCCTAATTTGTCAAGTATACTTTTTATTTTAAGAACATTATTTTTATTAACTTGTGATATATTCCAGCATGTCCAACCAGTAGATGGATTAGTCATGGTGGTAGGTCCTTTTGATAAGAACCATCCCATAAAAGAGCTCCACAGGTCTATATTATAAATATGATCATTATCTAGTTTAAATTCTGTATATGAAGTATCACCAACATAGGCATAGTGTCCCATTTTCATTAAACGGTCTTTACCATAAACTTCTTCTGCAAATTCAAATCTGTATCCCAAGTTACTACGTTTATTTAAAAGTCTAGTAAATAGTCTATGGCCTTGTGTAACTATTTGGTGTATTCTGTGATTTTTAAATTGATAAAGTGGCCCATCATAATCTAACTCTTGTACTTTTTCTGGAAAATTATATTCTAACCTTCCATCAATATTACATGCAACGAGGTCATTTAAAGTAACATTACTGATATCTTTAAAACCATTAAGTGTAAAAATATCAGTACCTTGGGGCATACATTCTGGCGTGGCTAAAGGGTCAATAAAATTAAGATGGGTAGGATGTAGATCACGTACATCTGTGGTAATAGCATGACGAGAACCAATACCGCCGGTACCCATGAATGTAACTTTTTGTGCACTCGCCAATATTTGAGCTGGATTGGTTTGCTCAGAAGTTGAGGATAAATCACCCTGAGTAAAGAAAGTCTTTATTGGCTTACTATAGGTTGTACTACTTAGGATTTCTCTCACCTTGTCCTTTTTATCCATCCGATATCTAATCTTTCCTACGATAGATTCTTTACTCTTATCAAAATACTGAGTGGCTAAATTTTCTACACCATATAGTTCCTTAAATATCAAACTTTCTCTTTCATCGGGTTCCTGATTTCCGCGCATAACCTCTAGTAATTTTTTAGAGGTAGCCAGCAAAGTATCAGGGCCGACTTTTTTATAGCTTTTTCCTAAAGTAATCTTGGTTGTATCTGGAGAGACCTTGGTTGTATCTAGATATTTTTGTAACCCTAGTACAGCAGTAATATAATCTGCATTTTGAGAGCGTGTAAGTTCTTTATAGAGCTGGATTATATCTCCCTGCTCTGTATTTAAAGCACCCTGCTTGTTTTTATCGAATATTTCCTTGCCCCAGGTGTCACTTATTTTACTGTCTTGTACTCCAAGGGCATGAAGTATATTATAAACTCTATATTTGGCATTTTTGGTAATTAAGTAAAAAATTCCTTTTTCTGGAGGAAGAATCATTGTGAAATTGAAACCTTTTTCTAGATTAAATCTAGATTCTAGATTTCCATTATCCTTTACTCTGGTGTAAATACCAGGTTTTAATCTTAATTGATTAACGGTTTGATATTCATTTCCGTCTATAACCATACTATACCATCTTGTCATCTTAGGTATATTGGCTATTTTAAATTTATCTATCTTATCAATTATTTTTCCAGTGAGTTTGTCTTTTAGGGCCACTTTGGCATAAACTGGAACTTGAAAAGTTCTGCGTGCTAATTTAATATCCTTTATTGCAGGATAATCATTTTCTGGCTGATTGTCCTGAATATGGATGTCACTTATTACCAGTTTACGTTTATTGGATTCTATTGGAAACTCTTCTCCAATACTTTTTACAATAGTGTCCTGGATTTCTTTATTTTGTCTTGTCCAATCTAATGCTGTTGATACTTTCATAATTTATGGTATAAGAATATTGCGAGATACCTATTATAATATAATGCATTAACCCAGTGCTGTCAACAAAAATTTGTAGGAGGCATACTGCGTAC
>CAZTWZ010000020.1:0-9358 GCA_964617835.1 uncultured Candidatus Saccharibacteria bacterium
AAGAAAATTAGGATAATAATTGATTTGCTGATAACCAAAACAGTAATAAAAATTAATCAATAAATATATTTGTTTAAGATAGGCAGTTAGTAAATTATGAAAGTCAGAGCGGGAGTAAAAAAAATTTGTTCAAAGTGTAAGATCATTAGACGCAAGGGTGTAGTGAGGGTTATTTGTGATAATCCCAAACATAAACAAAGGCAAGGATGAGTTAGTTTATAATTAATAATTCAAAATTCGTAAAAATAGGTAAAAAAATAGATTATGGCAAGAATTGCAGGTGTAAATATTCCAGAAGAAAAGAGAGTTGAAGTGTCCCTTCAATATATTTATGGCATTGGTCTTACGAGAAGCAAAAAAGTTTTAAAAGAAACCGGCATAGACCCAAATAAAAGAACGAAGGACTTAACTGATGAGGAAGTTATAAAACTAAGAGATTATATTACAAAAACTTATTCTATTGAGGGTGATTTACGAAGAGAAACTGGCCAGAATATAAATCGTTTAAAGGCAATTAATACTTACAGAGGATTAAGACATAAGCTTAACCTTCCAGTAAGAGGTCAGAGAACAAAAACGAACTCCAGAACAAAAAGAGGTAAAAGAGTTACGGTGGGAAGCGGAAGAAAGAAAGCCACAGAAAAAACATAAAAATTAATTAATATAATGAAATGGTAAAAAAAGCAGTTCAAACAAAGAAGAAAAAAGCAAAAAGGTCAGTTTCAAAAGGAGTGGTTCATATTAAGGCTACCTTTAATAATACGATTATTTCTATCACAGAAGATAATGGAAACGTTATTGCCTCCAGTTCAAGTGGCGGTTGCGGTTTTAAAGGATCAAGGAAGTCTACTCCATATGCTGCCCAAATAGCAATGGAATCAGCGGTTGAAAAGACTAAACCTTATGGCTTAAGCGAAGTAGATGTATATGTTAAAGGTGTCGGTTCAGGCAGAGAAACAGCCGTAAGAGCACTGCAATCTTTGGGTATTTATGTAAAATCAATAAAAGATGTAACGCCTCTTCCTCATAATGGATGCAGGGCAAAAAAGCCTAGAAGAGTGTAAAATCAGTTAAAAGTGAAAAGTTAAAAATTATGGCAAAAACAAAGGAACAATGCAGACAGTGCAGAAGAGAAGGAGATAAGCTTTTTCTGAAAGGAGAAAGATGCAATTCTCAGAAGTGTTCATTTTTTAGAAGAAGTTATGCGCCGGGCATTCATGGGCTTTCTTCTGGCAGAAGAAAATCAAGTGACTATGGGGTGCAACTTAGAGAAAAACAGAAAGTAAAAAGAATCTATGGTATTTTAGAAAAACAATTTAGGAATTATTATGAAAAATCAGAAACAAAAAAAGGTCTTACCGGTGAAGTGCTTCTAAAAACACTAGAAATGAGACTTGATAATGTTATATATAGAATGGGCTTTACCTCATCACGAAGGCTAGCTCGTCAGCTTGTTGGCCATGGCCATTTTACCGTAAACGGGAAAAGAGTAGACGTTCCTTCTTATGAAGTTAAGGCTGGTGACAAGATAGGGGTTAAAAAGTCAAGTCAAGGTAATAGCCATTTTACAGAGATAAAGAAGAAAAAAGATAAAAATGAAATCTCATGGATTTTGGCAGATCTGACAAAACTTAAAGGTGAAGTGAAGTCGGTACCCGAGAGAGAAGATATTGATCCAAATATTAATGAGCAATTAATAGTAGAGTTATATTCAAAATAATTGGCGCAGGCGCCAGAAGGGAGCATAATGTTACACGAAATCCAACTTCCAGAAGTTAAAAAAATAGAGTCAAAAGGAAATACAGGAGTATTTTCCATAGAGCCGCTTCGTCCTGGCTATGGTATGACTTTGGGAAATTCTTTAAGGAGAGTTCTTTTATCTTCTTTAGAGGGCTCAGCAGTTACCTCGATAAAAATTGAAGGTGTGCTTCATGAATTTTCCACCATTCCCAATATTAAAGAAGATGTGGTTGAAATTATTATGAACATCAAGAAACTGAGAGTAAAGTCAGTTTCCGAAGAATCAGAGTATATAACCCTTTCAAAAACAGGTTCCGGGAAGGTAACAGCAAAAGATATTAAAACGAACCAAAATGTGGAAGTTTTAAATCCCGATCTTCATATCGCGACGCTTGATAATAAAAATGCAAAACTTGACATAGAATTCAAGATTGATAGAGGCAGGGGTTATGTGACAGTTGAAAAAAGGGAAAAAGAGAAACTTGGAGTTGGCTTTATCGCTCTTGATGCTCTTTATTCCCCGACCAGGCGTGTCAGATATAATGTTGAAAGCACTCGTGTCGGTCAAATGACAAACCTTGATAACTTAGTTTTGGATATTGAAACTGACGGAACAATGACTCCAGAGGAAGCGCTTTCAAGGTCAGCGGAGATACTGGTTGAGCATTTTCTGGTAATAAGCGGCAAGGAAAGTGTAGAGCTAAGGAAACCGGAGATTCTTGAAGAAGAGCTGGAAAGCGCTTCCGCAGGCATTATGGTAGAAGAAATTAATCTTTCCCCCAGAACTACAAATGCGCTTCTCAATAATGATATTAAAACGATTGATGATATTTTAAAAAGAAGCTTTGATGAACTAAAAAATCTAAAGGGATTTGGAGCTAAAGCATATGATGAAGTGATTGAAAAGCTTGATGAGCTTGAACTTCTAAAGGATAAAAAGAAAACAGAGGAACAGGAAAAGAAAAATGCATAATCACGTAAGAAGTAAAAGGAAGTTAGGTAGGGAAAAAGGGCCAAGAGAACTGATGTTTAGAAACTTGGCGACTTCTATTATTTTGCATGAGAGAGTTAAGACCACTCTTCCAAAAGCAAAAGAGGTAAGACCCAAACTGGAAAAGCTTATTACGATAGCAAAAAAAGGAGATTTATCAGCAACAAGAAAGTTGCATGCATATCTTCTCGATAGGAAGGCTGCTGAGAAACTTTTAGTTGAAATTGCTCCTTTGTACGAAAAAAGAATGGGGGGCTATACGAGAATTATAAAACTAGGATCCAGACCTGGTGATGGAGCAGAGATGGCAGTCATTGAACTTATAGACACTGATAAACTTATAAAGAAGATGAAGGAAAAGAAAGTGAATGCAGCTGCTGAGAAGAAAAATGATAATAAGGCGGCTTCAAAGAAGAATTCTAAGAATATGAAAACTTCTGCAAGGGAAGAAGCTAAAGGAGCCGGCAAGTGAGAACGTTTATTCCTAAAAAAGATAGTAGAGAAAGAAAGTGGTACTTGCTTGATGCAGAGGGGCAAATTCTTGGTAAGGTTGCTGTAATAGCTAGTGATATTTTAAGAGGTAAGGACAAGCCTTCTTTTTCTCCTCATATGGATATGGGTGATAATCTTATTATTATCAATGCTTCCAAAGTTAAGGTTTCGGGAAATAAAGCAGAAGACAAAAGATACTATTCACATAGCTGGTATCCGGGCGGTTTAAAAACAACAGCATTTAAAGAAATGATAGAAAAAAAACCAGAATATGTTATTCGCCATGCAGTTATGGGTATGCTTCCTAAAAATAGATTGCAAAAGGATTTTATAAAAAAACTTAAAGTTTATGCAGGAGAACAGCATGGTCATGAAGCGCAAAAACCGGAAGAGATAACAATCGAAAAAGGAAGGACCGTTAAAAAATAAAAATGGAAAAAGAAAATACAATACAATTCAAGGGAAAATATGAGGCATCAGTTGGCCGCAGGAAAGAGGCTATTGCCCGGGTTAGGCTTTATTCTGGAAAGGGCCAGGTTGTAATAAACGGGAAAGAGCTAAAAGAGTACTTTACGAATAATGCGGATAGGGAGAGCTTGCTTGCTCCCATTGAAACTCTTGGGCAAAAGAACAAATTTGATATTTCGGTTTTGGTCACAGGGGGAGGCAAGAGCGGTCAGCTTGGAGCCATAAGACATGGTATAGCCAGAGCGCTTGTGAAATATGACGAAGGGAACAAAACAACTCTTAAAAAATCAGGATTCCTGACTCGTGACCCAAGAGCAAAAGAAAGAAAGAAGTATGGCTTAAAAAGAGCCCGTAAAGCTCCTCAGTTTTCAAAGCGTTAAGGTATATTTTATAAAGAGACTCCTTCAGGGGGTCTTTTTATATTGTTTGGTATGCTATTATCCACTATAATATAGTTTATGAAGGAGGGAACAGCTCAGGAAGAAGCTAAAAATAATGTGCTGAAAGTGCTAACTGCGCTTTTTATAGCGCTTTTAACCGTCGGCACTCTTGGCTTTATGTTTTTGAAAGGTCTTTCTTTATGGGAGGCTTTCTATCAAACCACTCTTATACTTGTAACTCACTTTTATCATGAAATTCACGAACCGGTATCTATACAAATTTTAATACTTTTGATAATATTAGGTAGCCTGGTTATCGTTGCATATATCATTAAATTTTTTGCGGAGTATTTTTTTGAAGGAACTTTTAAGGAAAAAAGAAAGAGGAGGGTAATGGAAAAAACAATCAACTCGTATCATGATCACTATATTATTTGCGGTTATGGCAGGGTGGGCAGACAGATAGCAGAGGAGCTTCACAATGAGAAAAAGAAATTCATAGTTGTTGATAGAGATCTTAAGGAAGCTAAGGCGGCAGAAAGTGAGGGTTTCGCAGTGGTAAATGGGGATCCTACAGAGGAGAGAACGCTTCTTAAGGCGGGGATATTAAAGGCTAAGTCGGTAATAGTTGTCCCGGGTTCAGAAGTAGATAGTTTATATATAGTTTTGTCGGCAAGGTCGTTAAACCCAGATATCTTTATTATAGCCAGAGCCTCCAGAGAAGAAGGGATAGCAAAAATAAAAAAAGCCGGCGCAAACAAAGTTACTATGCCTGAACAGATAGCGGGGTATCATATGGCTACGATGGCGCTCCGTCCAGCGGTTATTGACTTTTTGGATGTGATAGTAGATGGCAAGCATGACGAACTTCAGATTGAAGAACTTAAGATAAGGGCTGGTTCAGAATATATAAACAGGCCATTATCTTTCTATCAGGCGCAGACAGAAAATAGCGCGGCTGTTCTAGCTATAAATAGGGTTGATGGAAGTACGAAGGTAAATCCAGGCAGCAGCGAGATTATGAACTTAAATGACAAACTAATTCTTATGGGAACAAGAGAAGAGCTCGAAAAAATGACAGATAAAGTTGTATAAATATTTATGAATCAAGTAAAGTATGAAGGTAAAAAACAGAGACTTGATATATACATATCAAGTCTTTTGGATATTACCAGAAGCCAGGCCCAAAAAAAGATTAAAGCAGGAGAGGTTAAAATCGGCGGAAAACTAGCAAATCCGGGTAAAATAGTTGTTCATGGTGACATTATCACAATCTCTAAAAAAAACACCGATATTCTTGCAGAGGGTGGCACCCTCTGCAGAGTAGATGTTATTTACGAAGATGAAAGTATTGTTGTAGTTGATAAACAGGCGGGGGTGGTTGTTTATCCTGCCGCAGGGCATAAGTCGGGGACACTGCTTGATGCTATTCGTGAAAAAATCAAGATTAAAGGCGGGGATAGGCCGGGAGTAGTACATCGGCTGGATAAAGACACCTCGGGTCTTATAGTGTTTGCAAAAAACCAAAAAACTTTGGAATATTTGCAAGAGCAAATGAAAGAAAGGAAGTTTGAGAAGGTATATTTAGCGCTTGTTTGGGGTAAGGTGAAACCAGGAAAAGGAACTATTGATATACCAATCAAAAGAGCGGAGAGGGATAGAAAAAAGATGGAAGCAGCACACATGGGCAAAGAATCTCAGACTAAGTATGAGGTAATAAAATATTATGATAAGATGACGTTACTTAAAGTTAGGATTATAACAGGCAGAACACATCAGATTCGTGTTCATTTTGCTGGTATTGGCTATCCGGTAGTCGGAGACAAGAAATATGGTTCTCATCCTTCGTCATTCCCGCAAAGGCGAGAATCTCATTCCCAACTGAATCGCCAATTCCTCCATGCTCACAAACTCGGGTTTGAACTCTTTGGTAAAAAATATCACTTTAAGTCTGACTTACCAGATGATTTAAATGAATTTATCAAAAATCTAGAATGAGATGGAATATTTATAGATTTTACTACCAAAGAATGCTATAATTGTTCTTACTTATGAACAATATTAAACTGACGAATAAGGGGCAGGACAGCTATTTGAAGAAACAGATTCTTAACAGGGAATTTGCTCCTTTTATGCTGTTTGTTGGCCAGGAAGGAGCTGGGAAAAAGGATTCTGCACACAACTTTGCAAATGTAATATTATGTGATAATGAGAAGAGTGAACCGTGTAACATTTGTGATAATTGCAAGTTGATTAATAGCGGCAATCACCCGGATTTAATTAAACTGGACGGAGAAGGAACTATAAAAATAGCAGAGATTAGGCAGCTTCAAAAGTCGCTTTACCTTAAACCGTACAGAGCGAACCATAAAGTCGCCATTATTCATGATGCGCATCTTATGACAGATGAGAGCGCAAATGCGCTGCTTAAAATCCTGGAAGAGCCGCCCGAAAACAGTGTGATGATTTTGATTTCTCCTGATAAAACATTACTTCCTGAGACAGTTGTGTCTAGAAGTCAGGTTGTGAACTTTGGGACAAGTAATGGTTCTGATAATACTGTTAACGAAGAGACACAGAAAGATATATTTTTAGTTTTAGAGAGCAAGGTTAGTTTATATGAGAGATTTTCCATAGTTCATAAATATGCAAAAGATAAAAGCCTTGCAATGAATTTTTTGGATAGTTTAGAAATAATCTCAAGAGAGTCTTTATTAAACAGGGAAGATTTGGAGCGTGACAATATTCATATGTTAGAAAAAGTGCAAGACTCCCGGAGGTACTTACAGAGAAACCTGGCCGGCAAGTTTGTTTTAGAAAACCTGGTTTTAGAAGCTGCGAATTACAAACTTTAAATATATTCCGCCAATAATACAAGTGAATACGAATCTGTAAATATTAGTATAATCTATAGATTCGCTTAAGATTAGTAATAAGCAAGGAAGGAATGAAGTGACAAAAGCAATAGGAGTACAGTTTAGGTCGGGCATCAAAATATATGACTTTAAACAAAAAGATTTAGAGATTAAAATTCATAATCAGGTCTTGGTTGAGACAGCATATGGTGAAGAGATCGGAACTGTTAGATATGTTGGCAAGAAAGTGAAAGAGACAAAGGATACACCACTTAAAGATATTCAAAAAGTTTTGACAGAAAAAGACATTGATAGGCTGGAGAGACTGAAAAATGATCATCTTGGATATGCGGATGTTTTTAAGAAGAAGGCAGAAGAACATAAACTGCCAATGAAGCTTGTTGATCTTGAGTTCTCTCTTGATGGTGAAAAAGTTACTTTTTATTTTACGGCAGATTCAAGGGTAGACTTTAGAAGTCTGGTAAGGGATATGTCCAGGCAGCTTAAAAAAACAGTACTATTTCGGCAGATGGGGCAGAGAGACGAAGCCAGGGTTCTGGATGGATTCGGACCATGCGGAAGACCGATATGCTGTAAGAGTTTTCTGATGAATCTGGAAAATATCTCTATGGATATGGTTAGAGAGCAATATGAAGGAACAAGAAATGCAAGCAAGGTTTCAGGAGTTTGCGGGAAACTAATGTGTTGCCTGGCCTATGAAAAAAGTAAAAAGAAACCCGCCAGACTTTCAGAGAAAGACAGTCAGGCAAAGGAGAAGAAATAATGTGGGAGATAGTTACAGTTTTAATTGTTGCGGGGGGAGCATTTTACTTTATTAGAAATATTAATTTTAAAGCAATGGAAGAAGTCCCTGGGGCAAAAAAGGAATCAATTAAGGAAGAAGAAGCTAAAGAGGTAATTCCTGATCTAGATAAAGAAGAGTTAATCAAAGAAGGTATTCTAGAAGAAGAGTCAGATGAAGAAAAAGGCGCTGATAGGTTAATTTCTGATGCTCATACTGAACTTGAAAAAGGAAACCTTAGGGAAGCAGAAAAACTGCTAATAGAAGCTATTAAAAAAGACAGAAAGAATCACCACGCATACCTGGCTCTTGGAAATATATTTTTTAAAGAAGAAAACCTGGATGACGCTGTAAATGCCTTTAAAAAAACAGTGGAGTATGATCCTGTTAATGATATTTCCTTCAATAACCTTGGTCTTGCTTATTTTAAACAAAAAGACTATAAAAATGCGGTTTCTGCTTTTGAGAAAGCAACGGCTATAAACCCCGATGTAAAAGAGAGGTTTATAAACCTTGCTTTAGCGGCAAAAAAAAGCAAGGACAATAAACTAGCTGTTAAGGCGCTTGAAAGGTTAACCAGTTTAGAGGCGGAACCTGACCTGAAACACCTAAAAATGCTTGCTGATGCCTATGAAGCCAATGGCCAAACAGATAAGTTTACGAAAATATTGACCCAGGTACTAGAAATAGACCCCGAAGACGTAGATGTTAAGCGTAAGCTGGCGAGATATAAATAACCAATTAAAAATGCAAAATAAAAAAATTCGTCATAAGGCGAATTTTTTGGCAGGGGTGGCAGGGATCGAACCCGCGACCTTCGGTTTTGGAGACCGACGCTCTAGCCAGCTGAGCTACACCCCTTCGCTAATTAAAAATTAAAATGCAAAGTTAAAAATTTAACTATTTTATCTCCTTGTGTACGGTATGTTTTTTCTGCTTCTTACAATATTTCTTCAATTCTAATTTATCAGCAGTATTTCTGCTATTTTTCTTTGTAGCATAGTTTCTTTCTTTGCACTCAGTACATTCAAAAGTAATCATCTTTCTTGGTCCTTTTTTTGCCATATTATTCCTTTTCACCCTACGGGTGACTCCGATCCCGCCAAAGGCGGATAAACTCCATATCGGGATTTCTTTAATTAATATTTTGGAGCCCACCACCGGGGTTGAACCGGTGACCTCATCCTTACCATGGATGCACTCTACCAACTGAGCTAGGTGGGCACTTCGCTTGACTCAGTATGAGCTAACCTGAGCTTACATTGAGTAGCTGCAAGCTACGAATTGGTGGCGAGGGAGGGATTCGAACCCCCGAAGGCGTATGCCAGCAGATTTACAGTCTGCCCCGTTTGACCGCTTCGGTACCTCGCCGAAATTAATTAACAATTATTAATTACAAATTCACAGTTTTGGGAAATTCTTTTGAATTATGAATTGTTAATTTTGAATTATTTCTGGAGCCACCTGTCGGATTTGAACCGACGACCTACTGTTTACAAAACAGTTGCTCTACCACTGAGCTAAGGTGGCAAAATCACTAAAGTATTATACTCGTTTTTGCCTCTACAGTCAATCATATGTTACGGTCCATAACATATTGGACTTTTTAATAGGTATAAAGTTATTCACA
>CAZTWZ010000021.1:0-5695 GCA_964617835.1 uncultured Candidatus Saccharibacteria bacterium
ACTAACAAAAAATGGCTGTTTCAGCCACAGAAAAAGTTCAATTACGCCGTTTTTTACCTTCTCCTGATGCCTGGCGGTGGAAGTGGCGAAGACCATATTTCGGGAGATTTTACCCCAGATTAAGCCAATATGAACCCTCGAGGAATATGACATTCTCCGGGGGTTTTATTTTATACCTCTGTGAGCTTGAGTGAGTACACTTGCGACACATGATGATCGTCCATAGAAACACCATAGATAATGTCAGATTTCTTCATTGTTTCCCTGTTGTGTGTAACTACAACGAATTGTGTTTTGTGGGATAGTGTTTTTAATATCTCTAAAAATCGTTCCGTATTTGTTTCATCGAGCGAAGCATCTACTTCATCAAGGACACAGAAAGGGCTGGGATTAACGGAAAGGATTGCAAAAAGCAGTGCTATAGAGGTTAACGCTCTTTCACCTCCCGATAAACTATTTAAAGATTGATTTTTCTTCCCTGGCGGTGTAGCGCTTATCTCTACTCCAAACTCTCCCTCTTCGCCTGTTTCCAAGCCCAAGGCAGCATTGCCCCCGCCAAAGAGAATTTTGAAATATCTGGTAAATTCTTCTGAAATTTTAACAAACGTAGTCTTGAACTGTGTCTTTATACGCTGGTCCAGTTCACCTATCACCTTCTCTATATCACCCTTTGCCTTCTCCAGATCCTCATTCTGTTCCTTCAGAGTCCCCACTCTTTCTGAGAGCTCCTCAAACTCCTCACCAACAAAGGTATCAATCTCACCAAGAGCATACATATCCTTTCGGAGGCGCTGTATCTTTGGCATCAAGTGCTCTACATCTTCTTTCGGTAGATTCCCGCTGGAGTTTATGCTGGACTTAGATCCAGTATGGGAATGACAGAAAGAAAGGATTTCTTTATAAAAACTCTCACCTAGAAACTCGTGAATTTCCTCTTTCAGGTCTTCATCTTTTGTTTCAGCTTTTGCCATCTCTATCATTGCCGAGTTAATCTCTCTTCCAACTTTTTCCAGCTCATTTCTTTTCACCTTCTCGTCCTCTAAAATCTTGGAGTAGTCACTGCTTGTACTTTGGCCCTCTATTTTTTCCAGCTTTTCTTTAATTGCCACGATTTCTGAATCTAGCTTATCTTTTTCTGAAGTTAATGGACCTATCTTGGAACTATCTTTTTCTGCCGGTCCTTCCAGTGACGTAAGCCTCTGGCTTACCGCTTCAAGCCTTGAACTATAGTCTTTAGCCCTAGAATCAATGTTTTTCAAGATATCTGCTTGCGACAGTTCGCGGACTCTCAAATCCTGAATTTCCTTCAATATCCTTTCTTTACTTCCGGACAGTTGCCCGAGTTCTGCCTGTTTCTTTTCAATATCCCGCGTGTCGGCGTTTTGGCTTTTTCTAATCTTTACAATCAATCCATCCATCTTTTGAGCCAATGTATCTGCATCTGACCTAAGACCCGTAAGAGACTTCAGATCCTTCACCGAAGCTATTTGCGCCACTATCTTTTTATAATCATTAGAGACCGCTTCCAGCTCTTTAGCAATGTCGTCTTTACCCATCACAACGCTTTCTCTCTGGGCTTTTACCAGCTCTTCATTGGCGTTAACAATCTGTTTATCCATAACTTGCAGTTCTTGTTTGGCAGCTTTCAGCTTTTCGGCAAGCACATCGCTTTCTGCACTTATCTTTGCAGATCTTTCTTTAAGGCTCGCTATTTCCCTTTCACAGGATTCTCTTTCCTGAACCATGCTATCTTTCTCTCGTCTATATACGAATATAACCGCTTCGCTCTCTGCCTGAATCTTATATATTTGACGGGAAACCTCATCTCTCTTTGCGGACAAATCACTGATTTTACTTTTGAGCTCTCTCTCTTCTCTATCACTGCCTGATGCTTTCAGCCCCTTGGCAATACGAACCTCTATGAGTACAATCTCTTCTTTCAGGTCACCTTCCTGCTTTCTCAGCTTACCTAGTTTGCTGCTAAGATCATCCTTTTTGACCTTAATATCAGATAAAACATGCGAGTAATACTTACGGCTCAGCTCATCTAAACTAGCTTCTATATCTTTTTTTCTTTGGAACTTTTTGAACTGGCGTTCTGCAGTTTTGAGCCGTGGTTCGAGCTCATATAGCAAGTCCTTGATTCTGATGATGTTCTTGTCGGTAGAGTCCAGTTTTCTCATAGCCTCAGCCCGTTTAATCTCATACTGCTTCACTCCAGATGCTTCCTCAAAGAGCACTTTGCGCTCCGCCGGACCATAGAAAAGCAAAGAGTCCACCATCCCCTGCCCGATAACAGTATAGGTAGACCTGCCAAATCCGCATTTAGCTAAAAGTTCCTGAATATCCAAAAGACGAACTTTTTTTCTATTTAAAAAGTAATCATTGTCACCATTTCTATAGAGGCGTCTGGCTATCTCAATCTCGCTAAAGTCGACAGATGCCTTTTTGTCTGAGTTATCAAGAGTCAGGGATACTTCAGCGAAAGACCCTCTGCCCTTTTTAGCGCTGCCGAAGAAGATAACATCTTCGTTTTTCTTCACACGTAGCAGTTTCGTTGACTGTTCGCCCAAGACCCAGCGGATGGCGTCAGCTATGTTGCTCTTCCCGCTTCCGTTTGGTCCGACTACAGCAGAAAAGCTTCTTTGCTTATCCTTTCCTTCTCTGGGAAAATCCAAGACATTCTTTGCCCCGAAAGATTTAAACCCCGCCACATTAATGTTTTTTAAATACAAGCGTCGTCCCTCCTTCTCCTGCTAATATACCAATTGTACCAATCTACCAATAAGTTTAAGTTTGACCAACTGCCTACACAAGCAATTCATAGACTAGTATTGTTAGTATATTAGTGAGTAAATGAACTAACCCATTGTAGCACAAATACGATAAATCAAAAATTAGTTGATCCGCTCCAATCTACCAACAAGACTAATTTAAACAACTAATCTACACAAGCAATTCGTAGATTAGTATCATTCGTATATTAGAGCGGTTATTTATAGCTCTTTAACGCGTTTTCGGCCGCATCCTGCTGGGCAAGTTGCTTTGATGCTCCCCTGCCTTCACCTATTTTTTTCTTATTCAAAAAGACACCTATTTTAAATACTCTCTTATGATCCGGTCCGTTTTCAGAGAGAACATCATACCTTGGCGTAATACTTTCTTTCCTCTGCGCAAGCTCCTGAAGCTGGCTTTTCGAATCAACATAAAGCTTTTTCTCTAATATCTCCGGTAGAAGCTTGATGAGATTTGTTGTGATAAATTTTTTCGTCTTTTCGTATCCTTTATCCAGATATATAGCGCCTATTACAGCTTCAAAGCAGTTAGCCAGGATAAGCTGCCTGGCTCTGCCCCTACTCTTTGACTCGCCCCTTGAAAGAAAGAGATAACCTTCAAACCCTAATTCCTTTGATGCATCTGAGATGGTTTCCGTTTTCACAAGTGCGCTTCTCCAAGCGGTCAACTCACCCTCTGGGTTAGGGTAATTATTGTACAAGTGTTCAGTCACAACCAACTCCAAAACTGCGTCTCCTAAAAATTCAAGACGCTCGTTATGTTCTTTGTAATCGGAGCTTTCATTTAAGTATGAACGGTGGATGAAGGCGGTTACGAGCAGTTGTTCATCTTTAAACTCTACACCAATATCTTTTTGTAACTTTTTAAAATCTTTCATATTTTCATATCTACCTACACAACTATTGTCATTCCTGCGCTGTATCAAGTTCAGCATAAACTCCAACAAGAATCTAGATTCCCGGGTCAAGCCCGAGAATGACAGATGGTGTTATTTTTGTAATTTTTTAAAATCTTTCATATTTGGTTACTAATTACGAATTAATACGCTAATCTACAAATTCTTTCTTTCTGTCATTTCGACCGATACCACGCTAGTGATGAGTGGAGAAATCCCTTTCTCTATATTGGAAGGAATTCTTACCCGTTCAACTATGCTTGGGGTAAATTTTTCACTTCGCTCGCTCGGAATGATAAAATGTGCTTATTTTTGTTTCTCTTTCTTTTCAGTAACAGGTTTTTTGCTCTCTTCTTTAGAGGAAGGCTTTTGAGCTTTTTCTTCTTGTTTTCTTTTGTCATCTTCCGGGTTATACCTGTCACTCGCCCTGTAAATCGTTCCAAGAACCCCATTTACAAACTTGCTTGAACGAGGTCCTCCAAATGCCTTAGCCAGTTCCACAGCCTCATTAATAGCAACCTTTGGAGGAACTTCTTCTCCTGAAAAAAGCAGTTCATAAACTGCCATCCGAAGGATTGTCAGATCAACAAGGGCTATCTGCTCTATCGGCCATTCTGGCGCTGATGGTGCAATAATCGCATCTATCTTTTTTTCAGCTTCTATAACGCCTTTGGCAATCGCTGTGGCAAACTGCTTATTTTGCTCACCAGAAGAAAACTCTCCGACATTTCTTCCAACTATTTTTTCTATCTTTTTTAACTTATCACTCTTTGTCCGCTTTACTTCCAGATTAAAGTCACCAAAAGCTATCTCAAAGAGAGATTGAAGTGCGATAATTCTTGATAGATGGCGATTTGAGGCCAAAGCTACTCGCTTTCTACTTATTACTAATTTAAACTAATCTACAAATTTTACTGATATTTGTAATGATTTGTATAATTAGTATATTTGCGCAGAATTCGTAATTCGTATTTAATCCTTTTCTTCCTTTTTATTTTCCTTCTTTTTGAGCTTTTTGTCCAGTTTCGTTTCTACATCCACAACTTTTTTGTCTCCATAATAACCGCAAGTAGCGCAAGCCATGTGTGGCCGGACTTTCTCGCCGCATTTTTTGCAAGATACCAAGGTTGGCGCATTCAAACTATGATGCGATCTTCCTTGCCTGGTTCTCCTTCTTGATTTTTTTTGCTTTGGTACAGCCATATTGTGTGTCTCCTGTTATCTAAATTATTTTTCTCTGCCTCTTCTGCCTTCTTTAACCTTACTATTTCTCTGTAAAATTTCTAAATCCTAATTTCTAATTTCTAAACAAATTCTAATGACTAATTTGAAATTTTTTTAATTGGACATTCACTAGAAATTAGAAATTCTTAATTCGTCATTCAGCGAGTCCTTCACATTTCTCGCTGCACAAGGGTTTCATCGGTATATCAAAAGCTATCTCTTCGCATATGGGTTTTCTCATCTCTATCTGAAAATCCTTTTCAACAATCAGCTCATCTCCTTCTGCCACCCTCTTTCCAAGCTTATATTGCCTATCAAACTCTACCTTGCCATCACGCATAAACTTTTTGAGACACCGCGCACAAACAGTTTCCGCTGTGTAGCTAATCTGAAACTCTGCCAAAATCTCTTCTTCCAGCAGCGTAAGCCCTATCTGCCCTTCATAAGACTTCAAAACATTCTCTTCATCCAGTTCAATATTTAAATGAACATTGACCTCAAAAGATTCCCTGTTACCAACTGCTCCTTTGGCAAGCATGTCTTTGACGTCCAGCTTGTAAGGTTCTTTGTTCATCTCCTCTTGTCATTCCCGCGTAGGCGGGAATCCATCTCCTTAATATTATTTGTCATTCCAACTAAAGCGGAGAAGTCCCTTTTGAGTTAATGATATCCATTCGACTCTCTGGCAATTGCCGGATTCGCTCAGGATGACAGCTAAAGCTGACACCAAGAAATTATAGCAGATTTACTGACTTATGACAATGCTTAAAAGCTTGCCCT
>CAZTWZ010000021.1:5795-9038 GCA_964617835.1 uncultured Candidatus Saccharibacteria bacterium
ACCAAGAAATTATAGCAGATTTACTGACTTATGACAATGCTTAAAAGCTTGCCCTTAACATATATCACTTTCTTAATTGTCTTGCCATCCAGATACTTCTTCACCTTTTTACTCTCTTTGGCTAGCTTCAAGACCTCATCCTCTTCTGCGTCTGCTACTGCCACGACTTCATCCCTGACCTTACCATTTATCTGAACAGCAATAGTCACTGTTTCGTCCTTAATGAGGGACTTATCATACTTTGGCCATGCTTGAAGATGCACACTTTCCTTCCCACCCATCTTCTCCCAGAGTTCCTCTGCTATAAAAGGTGCAAAGGGCGCCAGAATAATTAAGAATTTTTCGAAATCTTGTTTTGATATCCATTGAGTTGATTTCGTTTCTTCATTAGAGACAAGATTAATAAACATCATTAACGCTGAAATTGCAGTATTAAACCTAAACCCTTCAATGTCCTCACCAACTTTTTTAATAGTCTTATTGAGCATCACTTCGACTTCTGTATTGCTATGTTCGGACCAACCTGTTTCCAATTCCTTTGTCCCTTCATTTGTTGTTTCTAGCCAACCCTTGCTATAAAATAGCTGGACAATATTCCATACTTTCTCCAAAAATCGCTTTATGCCGACTATTCCCTTTGGATCCCATGGTCCGCCGTCCTCAAATCTTGCCATAAATAGAATGTAAGTTCTGAATACATCCGCACCGTGCTCCTTCACTACCTCATCAGGATTGACTACATTGCCTTTGGATTTGGACATCTTCTTGCCATCAGCACCTAATATGTACCCTTGATGGCGAAGCTTTGGGAATGGCTCATCAAAGTTGATTAACTTAGCATCATAAAGCGCTTTTGTAATGAATCTGGCATATAGCAAGTGCATCGTCACATGCTCGGCACCTCCGACATACATATCCACCGGCAGCCATTTTCTAGTTACTTCCTTATTCATCATTTCCTTGTCATTGCCTACACTCGGATAACGAAGAAAGTAGAAGCTGGAGCAGACAAAAGTATCCATGGTGTCAGTTTCACGCTCTGCCTTGCCATCACACTTCGGACAGGTTGTATTAACAAAGTCCTTAACTGATGCCAGTGGCCCTTTTCCTGTGCCCTTAGGCCTAAAGTCTTTAATCTTCTCAGGCAACTCTACCGGCAAGTCCTTTTCAGGAATAGGAACAGCACCACACTTTTCGCAGGTAACAATCGGAATAGGCGCCCCCCAGTATCTCTGCCGTGAGAATGACCAGTCATGAAGACGATAGTTTACTTTTACTTTGCCGATTTTTTTCTTCTCCAGCCACTTACCCATCTTACTTATCGCTTTTTCCGAAGTAAGACCAGAAAATTCACCCGAGTTAAATAAGACACCATAACCCGTATATGCTTGTTCTTCATTTTTCAACCGAGTTTTCCAAAGATTATATTCAGCACAGGTTAAGTTTGGATCCTCATCAATTTCCCTCCAAGATTTCCAAATAGATTCATGTCTTTCAACCTCTGTTTTAGGAGGTTTGTCACACTCATCATCCTCAAGTTCAAACAAAAGACCGGTAAAATACGCAATTCGATTCACATCTTTATGTTCTGCATAGAAATGCGTTTCTGTAGAGCCAAGACTGCGAATAAACTTTAAATTCTTATAACCAGTCTCTTCATAGACCTCTCTTTTTGCTGCCTCGACTATATCTTCTCCTTCATCAACTCCTCCCGTTATAAAGGTTGTCCATGGCAATTTTTTCCATTTTAAAGTCAGCATCTTCCCATCTTTTGGATTTGTCACCAAGGTTTGTATTGCTCTTCGTGGTACAACTTTTTTACCATCTATAGGAATATTTTTCTTATCGACAAGCTTAGGAACTACTGATTCGATAATTTTCAATTTATACTTCTTTGCAAACTCATAGTCCCGCTCATCATGGGCCGGTACCGCCATAACAACACCTGTTCCATAACCATAAAGAACATAGTCGGCTATCCATATTGGTACCTTTTCTCCATTGAATGGATTTACGGCATATGAACCGGTAAAGACACCTGTCTTCTCTTTCTCAAGCGACTGGCGCTCTATTTCCGTCTGCTTTTGTGTCTGCGCCTGATATTCCTCAACCTCTTTTTTATGCTCGTTTGCCGTAATCCTTGAAACAAGCGGATGTTCGGGAGCAAGTACCACGTAAGTCATACCATATACCGTATCAATGCGGGTTGTGAAGACCTCTATCTTGTACTTCTCATCCACAACATCCATCTCAAATTCTACGCCTTCGCTTCTGCCTATCCAATTCCTCTGCTTTATGACTGATGACTCCGGCCAGTCTACCTTGTCCAGATCGTTAATCAGCCTATCGGCATAGTCGGTCACCTTGAAAAACCATTGCTTCATCTCTTTTTGAATTACTTCCGCATCACATCTCTCGCACTTGCCGTCTGTTACCTGCTCGTTTGCAAGGACAGTCAAACATTTCGGACACCAGTTCACTGGTGATTCTTTCTGATAAGCAAGTCCTCTCTCGTACAACTTTAAGAAAAGCCACTGGGTCCATTTATAATAACTGGGGTCAGATGTAACAATCTCCCGGGAGTAGTCAAACATAAATCCGGAGCTTTTGAGCTGTTTTCGTGAGTGCTCTATAGCATTATCAATGACTTTCTTTGGATGAGTTTTCTTCTTTATTGCGAAGTTCTCTGCCGGAAGGCCAAAAGAGTCATAACCGGTTGGTTCAAAGACATTTTTCCCATTCAGTTTTTTATATCTGCCATACACATCAGCGCCAGAATACGGTAATATATGGCCAATATGCAGATAGTCCGCACTGGGGTACGGAAACATTGTCAGATTATATAGTTTGGGTTTCTTAGAATCCAAGTCAGTTTCGTTCAGCTTGGTTTTCTCCCAAACTTCCCGCCATTTTTTCTCAACTTCTTTGTGATTATAGTTTGTGCTCATAGTTTAATCCTGTTTTCTTGTCTGCTCCACACTTTTATAAATGGTGCGCGGGTGATTATATTGATTACTCATAAACTCCTTATTTGTCATTTCGACTAACATCACGCTAGTGACGAACGGAGAAATCCCTTAATTAATTTTCAGATTATAAAATCGGCTATAAAAGGGATCTCTCGACTACGCTCGAGATGACATTAAATTATTAAAATTTTAGCATAAATAAGGTGTTATTAAAAGATAATGTTACGGTCCATAACATATTGGACTTTTTAATAGGTATAAAGTTATTCACATA
>CAZTWZ010000022.1:0-8376 GCA_964617835.1 uncultured Candidatus Saccharibacteria bacterium
ATATAAAGCTTCATTATGTCTCCGCAGGTGGGATTGCCCTTTTCCCCTATACCATCAGCATTTTTAATCTCACCTACATTACGAGGATTTTGAAAATGATCCATTACTTTTTTTGAATACGTATCTGACATATTTACTCCTTACCCTCTGTCATTCCCGTCATTCGACTCTGAGGTGAGCTCATCGCTCAGACTCGAAGAGCGAAAGCGGGAATCTATAAAATTAATATCTCTTTTACTTACTATTCTTCCAACCACATCACTTCTTTTGCCTGTTTTTTCGTCTAACCCAATGCTAATTAAATAATCTTTATCATCTACCGCTTCATAGTCCCAAAAATTCACATTACTTTCTGGGTTGCCAAATTCTACATTCTTTAATATCTGACTATCAGTTGTATTTAATCTGAATTCTTTGTCCTTATAGTGAACTGCTTTGGCACCAGGTTCTATCCCTAAATCTCCTAAATCTTCACCAAAATATGCAAAGTCTTCTTTTTCTGAAACTACCAATACTTTCTTATCGTTCAACTTATACTTTTTATATGGCATATCAGACTCAGATTTGGTCACATATGTACCTTCAGCTAGAATTGAATATTCTTTATCCTGAATTTCAACCTTTCTTAAAAAACTATCACAATATTTATTAAATTTATCAGCAAATTTGTTATAGGGGACGCACTTATCATTCTTTTTCCTTATCTTTGCAATATATCTCTCAGATTTCTCTGGTGACATTATATTAATGGGTTTCACCGCTAGAATAGTTGCTTTTTTTCCATCCCAATCGGCAATCTTGAAGCCGGTTCTTCCAAGTTCTTTGTTCCAGGTAGCATCAACTGACACCCAGTCTTCTCTTGTTGCTGGCATTACTTCTAAGTATAAGTGCATCGGTTTCTCTTCATGATCAATCCTCATTATTTCTTCAGGAAGTCCTAGTTCCTCCCATTTGAAGTAACAAATCCTAGCCCTAGTTTTATAACCTAATTTCTTGAGAGTTTCAGATAAATCTAAATTCTTTGAGTAACAGTTTTGCATCTTTTCATTTGGATGTATAGCAATATGCCACGGCAAATCTCGAACCTCACAAAATTTCTCAACTGCTTTTTTTATATTTTCTTTATTTTTCATTCTTCTCATTCTCAATATAACATTTATCTATCAAAACAGTTTCAAATCCCATTTTCTTATATATTTCTTCATTTATTGAACCTGCTTCTGTTGATAAAAAGATTGTTTTATCTTTAAACCTTTTTATAGCCTCTGATATAAATGATGTACTAATGCCCTTTTTTCTAAATTCATCTAAAACAGCAATTCCCATAATCAATACATATTCTTTGTCAAACATAATAGAAACTATACCAACTGGTTTTTGATCTTCATACACCACAAGATCAATTCTTCTTTCTTGGGAATACTTTTTAAAGTAGTCTTCTACTGATTTGAGGTAACCATCTGACATTCCGCTATAAACATCTTCACCTTCTTCACAAAAAACTTTTCTATAAACATCCAGATAATCACGTTCATCGTCCTTGTTTTTTACTTCTTTAATTTTGAATTTTCTTTCACTTTCAAACTGCTCGCCCTTAAATACCATTATTGAATCCTGATAATCAAGCTTAAAGCCGTTTTGCTTTAGTAATCTCCGAGTTCCCTTTGTTTCATTTTTTTCAGTAATATAAATAGCAGCCGGCAATCCTTTGCCTTGAAAGTATTTTTTAATTTTTAAAAGTAGGTCTTCATCTAAATAAGTCACATAACCATAGTTCCAATACGAATCATCTGCATTTTTGTTATATACCAACACAGCATCATCAACATCCCTTGTTTCTGTTATATACAAACCCTTATTTAACTCTATATTTTTTAACGGTAATTTATCTATATTCATTTGATCGGACTTATTTTTCTTAATTTCTCTACTATTTCCGGCAAGTGCTTCATGAGCTCATCTATATCTTCTCTTGTGTTCATTGTGCCTAAGCTAAATCGAATAGAACCGTGTGACGAGAAGTCATCATACCCCATGGCAGTAAGTACATGAGACGATGCTAAGCTTCCCGACGTGCAAGCAGAACCCGAAGATGCTGCTATTCCTGTCAAATCAAGATTAATAAGGATGGACTCGCCTTCTATTTTCTCAAATATAAAGCTTGCTATATGCGGCAGTCTCTCTTTCAAATCCTTTGGACCCGTTAAAACAACCTCAGGAATTTCCTTGGTTATTTGTTCTACAAGATAATTTTTTAATTTTGAAATTTCATTTTGAGATTTGATTTTTGATTTTTGAGATTGCATCATGGCCTTAGCCATGCCCACAATATATGGCACATTCTCCGTTCCTGCCCTAAGCTTTCTCTCCTGCGCTCCACCCTGCTGCTGCGGTAAGAATTTTGTGCCTGTTCGTACATAAAGTAGCCCCACCCCCTTTGGTCCATAGAACTTATGGGCTGTAAGCGAGAGCATATCCACACCTAACTTTTCTACATTACAATCCAAGTACTGATATGCTTGCACCGCATCGGTATGAAAAACTATCGGAAATTCGTTACCTTCTTCTTTCCTTTTTACTTTTTCCTTTTTAATTATTTCTGAAATTTCAGAAATCGGCTGGACAGAACCAACTTCATTATTCCCATACATTACAGATACTATAGCCGTATTATCTTTAATTGATTTTTCTAATTTTTCAATCTTAACAACTCCCTCTTCAGAAACAGGCAGTTTTGTCAGCTCAAATCCGAAATTTTTCTCCAAATACTCTGCTGCATCAAGCACAGAATGATGTTCTATAGCGCTCACGATAATGTGAGGCTTTTTACCTTTTACTTTTTCCTTTTTACTTAGTATCTGCGACCAGTGAAATGCCACACCCTTAAGGGCGAGATTATTCGCTTCTGTAGCGCCAGATGTAAATATAATCTCTCTAGGACTCGCCCCAATGAGCTTTGCTGCTTCTTCACGTGCATTTTCAACTGCTGACTTTGCTTCTTGCCCCTTTTTATAAAGGCTGGAAGGATTACCATATTTTTCCTTAAAATACGGTTTCATGGCAGAATATACCTCTTCCGATATGGGAGTTGTCGCCGCAGAATCAAGATAAATCATGATAAATAAAAAATAAAAAGTTAAAAATCATTTTTTCGAATTAATTACTATTTTCCTTTTTCCCTTTTTCCTTTGCTACCCCTAGACAACTCTTACACTCAGACACAAAGTCACTTTCCATGCTTGCTATTTTCTTATAATCTTCATAGGAAATAAGCACTCCGACGGGATCCGAGTAACGCAAAACAACTACACCTTCGCCCTTTTTTAGATTCTTTAGAATCTTTGAGGCATCATTTGCCAGTTCGTTTGTTGTAATAAATTTTTCCCGCATTCGCTCTCCTGCTAATTACTTATAATACTAATCTACAAATATGTCATCCTGAACTTGATTCAGGATCTATATAAATAGAATGCTAGATTCCGGATCAACTGATTATATTTTCAAAAGAATAGTCCGGAATGACAGAATAAAAAAAGTTACCCTAGATGTAGGGTAACTTTTTATTTAACCTTTGTCAACTGCTTTCAAATAAGCTTGAATGTCTTTAAGATATCACTCATTTGGTCTCTTTCATTTACAACATCGTCCGGTCCTGCCTGAGATGGAGATGAAGTAAAGACATACTTATCATTCTCGGCTATTTTTATTGGCTTTGGTCCATCGCTAGCTTCTACCGTTGCCCACTGGTCAGGAGTAAGGATAGATATAACAAACATATCGGCATAACCCGTACCAACCGTAGAACTGTAGTTTGGATCAGCTGTCTTTATACCCACATAAAATACTTTAGTGGTTGTTCCATCGCTATTATCTGCATCTTTTTCTGTTATCTTATACGTTGCCCATTCAGATGGAAATGTCAATGTGAAGCCATATTCGGTGTTTTCATATACCAGGGGGTTCTTTTCTGATGTATATTTTTTTGAGATCCATCCTGTCTGATCATCATATTCTACCTTATACCAGTCGTCCTTCTCATCCAAAATAACTAGTTTCGTGCCATCCGGTATTACGGCTAAAACTTCAGAGCTTGCGCTTGGCTCTTTTCTCATATTCAGCCCGCCTTCAGCTGTAACATATACTTCTTTCTTTGCTTCTTCTTTCTTCGGTTCTTCCGTAACAGCCGGTGCCGATTCTTTTTTCTGCTCATTTTGTGACTTAAAGTAAAGCATACCCAAATATGCGCCCAAAAGAAGTAAAAATATAGCCGAAATCATAACAAGAACTTTCTTTGCGGGAAATCCCCCTGATTTTTCTCCGGATTTCTTATTTCCTTTATCCTTTGATTCTTTTAGAACAATCTTGTCTTCTTCGTCGAGTTCTTCCTCTTCAATGTCTTCCTTATCTTCTTCATCAAGTTCCTCTTCTTCGTCTTCTTCTTCCCTGTCTTCTTTGGACTCTTCCTCTTCGTTTTCGTCTTCATCTTCTGGTTTATCTTTTCCGGGTTTAGCTTCTTCTTCTACATAGTCATCATCAAAAATACTATTGTAGTCTTTTTCCTTCCCTGCAGCCTCTTCAGACTTTTCTTCTTCTACTATATCCTTAAGCGCCTCGCTTTCTTCGGGTGTTTCTTCCACTTTTTCGTCTTTTTTTTCTTCAGCCTCTTTCGGCTTTTCTTCTTTTTTCTTTGCCATAATAAGCTCACTCCTTGAGTGACTCCGATCGAAGCATCGGAGCTTCATTAATTTTATACACTTTTATTATACACCAAAAAACTCCTTCAAACCATATTTCATTCCCGCATAAGCAATAATATATAAATTCTGGATTCCCGATCAAGGCCGGGAATGACAGAGAAGCTATATACCAAAAAACTTTTTTGCGGTAGTAGTGGTTTTTTTATCCACCTCTTCAAAGCTTAAATTTTTAATTTCCGCTATTTTTTCAACTACCTCTTTTACCATCCACGGCTCGGCTCTTTTCCCGCGATGAGGCACAGGCGCCAGAAACGGCGCATCTGTTTCTACCATAAACCTGTCTAGTGGAACCTTCTTTATCACTTCTTCCAGTTTTCCTGTTTTATCAAAAGTGACTATTCCGGTAAATGAGATTAAAAACCCTAGATCCAGTATTTTCTTAGCAAAATCCCAGTCTCCCGTATAGCAGTGAAGTACCGCTCTGCCCTTGTAATTTTTAATAATATCATAAAAATCATTATCCGAGTCACGATTATGGAAAATTAAAGGTAAATTTGTCTTTTCGGCTAGTTTAATGTGCTTTTCAAAGAGCGTCTTTTGTTTATCTTTAATATCTGAGAGAGATAGATTCCCGCCTTCACGGGAATGACAGGAGGAAAGGCGAAAATAGTCTAAACCACACTCACCAATAGCAACCGTTCTATCACTATCTGCCATTTTCTCAATTGCTGAAAAATTATCAGTTTCACCAATGTCATGAGGATGTATGCCAACCGATGCATACAATTTCTTGTCCTTTTTAAGGATATCGAGTGCTTTCTTACTTGTTTCTATAGAAGAGCTAGCCACCAAGATGCTATCTAGTCCCTCATCAAAAGACCTCGAGATAACATTATCTAGGTCCTTATCAAATTCTTTAAAGTTTAAGTGCGCGTGTGTATCTATCATGCCTTCGCCTTTGCCATTTCTCTATGTGCTTTAATAATTTTTAATTCTTTCTTACGAGAACTGGCTATGAGCATTGTTAGAAGTGCACCAAGTGCTCCTATCAGAAAACTTATAATAAATACTGTATGTAAATCAAAGAAAAATGTGCTAATAAAAATAATTCCCAAGCCAATGGCTCGAAAAATATCTACTGTCATCTCCATGAAAGTCACATACTCTATCCTTGGCTCTTCGTCAGCATGATAATAAAACTCCGTATAAAAAGGCATAAAGAGAGCTATATGTGATAGAGACGACACTACACCTATTGCATAAGCTAGGCCTGATGATACTGCTACAACCCTAGTAGATGCCGTAAAGAAGCTTACAACACTTCCCGTCTTCATAACCTTATCTTTATCGTGTTTATCGATTAATTTGCCCATATATATAGAAAGGACAATAAGGACAATCATAACAATCATTGACAATGTTACTATAGAACCCACTTTCACATAACTTCCCACAAAAAGGAAAAGGAAAAATGGCCATATTATATTTACCGTCATCCCTTCTAAACTTAAACCTCCATAAGCAATCATATCTTTGCGATTTTCTTTGAAGGAAAAGTTACTCGTTTTAAATGGCCGTTTTTTAGCGATTTCCTTTTTCTTTAAAGATAGAGGAATGATAGCCATAAGCACTATAAAGATAGCTATTGTTAGCCCCACTTCTACACCAAACCTCTGTGCTATCAAGCCGCCAATCATTGGTCCAAGCGCTCCGGATATCTCTATCAGAACAAAAAACTTTCCAACTTCTTTGCCAGTTGACTTTTTATGTTTAGCCTTAGAAAAGTCATCGTGATACGGAACCCAAAACAAACCTTGGGCTAGCGCCATAGTAATAGCCAGAGTCCATAAGGGCCAGCTATATACGCCTAATGTAACCAAGAGAAGTAGGTTCAATGCTACAACAGGATAACCCAATATCATTATATGTTTTGGCCCATTCCTAGATATTAAATGACCTATTATAAAGTCTGTAACAAACTGGACCAGATTTATTCCTATATAAAAAAGGATGATGGTACGAAAAGGATATCCGAGAGTATAGAGATATATGGGTATAAAAATAGCAACCAAAGACAGGCCAAAATGTCTCAATGATAGAGAGGTATACATTTCGTTTAGCTCGGCCTTTTTACCCTTAGCTAAGTGATAATGATTTATGTGATACTTCATTCCCCTCCTCCTAATGTCATTCCCGACCTGATCGGGAATCTTCTTCCAGCCTTGGAAAAAGCGGTTTTGGTTTTAAGTTACTGAGCTGTTTTTTCATTTTTTCAGATGTTTCCGGCATGAAAGGTTCTATTAATTCTGCTGTTCTACAAAGCAGTTCATAGCATTGCCATAAAACGGATGATAATTTAGCCTTATCTGTTTTGGCTAATTCCCATGGTTTATTTTGTTCGATATATTCATTGGGATTATCTACATAAAAATCCCACAATAATTCTAAGGCCTCATTAAATTTAAGTTCTTCAATTTTTTTATTAAAATCACTCACTATATTAGAATCATCTTTTCCGCCTATTCTATCCATTTCTATATCATATTTATTAATCATCGTGAGTACTCTCTGTAAAAGATTACCTAATTTATTCCCAAGATCAACTTCATATCTCAACTTAATCTTCTCCTCCGAAATATCCCCATCTTCTCCAAAGGGAAACTCACGGAGAATTGCATAGCGCACTGCATCAGCTCCATATTTTTTGACTAATTCATTCGGCTCCAAAACATTTCCTACGGTCTTACTCATCTTTTGTCCGTCTATAGTAAAGAAGCCATGAGCAAAAACTTCCTTCGGCAGTTTCTCACCGATAGCCAAAAGCATTGCCGGCCAGATAATAGCATGGAACCAAAGAATATCTTTGCCTATCAGATGCAAGTCTGCAGGCCAAGTCGGACCATTTTTATAAATCTTCGTGGCTGAATAGTAGTTTATAAGCGCATCAACCCAAACATACACGGTTTGCTTATCGTCCCAAGGAACCTTTACTCCCCACTCAACCGATTCCCTCGATATACTGACATCTTCAAGTCCTACTTTAATTTTTCCTAAAGCTTCATTCTTTCTTGCTGTCGGTGAAACTTTGAATTTATCAGATTTAATTAAGCCATACAAATCTTTTTCTTTTGCGATCTTAGTCAGCAGAAAGAAGTAATTATCTTCAGAATGTTTAACTGGTTCTGTCTTGTGATCAGAGCATTTACCATCTACTAAGTCGCCTTCTGTTAGAAACTTCTCACAACCAACGCAATAGAGTCCTTCATATTTCCTTTTCTCTATATAGCCCTTGTCATTAAGTTTCCCTATGACGTCTTGAACAATCTTTGCATGCTTGGGATCTGTTGTACGAAAAAATTCATTATATTCAATATTTAAATTCTTCCATGTCTTCTCAAAAACAGGAACAAGTCCATCTGCAAACTCTTTTGGTGACTTTTCTGCCTTTTTAGCTGCTTCGGCTATTTTTGCCCCATGCTCATCAGTCCCCGTTAAAAAGAAAACATTCTCGCCTTGAAGTTTGTGATGGCGCGCTAAAACATCTGCCGCAATAGAAGTATAAGCATGCCCCAGATGAGGAACATCATTCACATAATAAATAGGTGTCGTGATGTAATATTTTTTAGACATAATCATATTTTAGCACGAAGTTAAGTATTTTGTCATTCACTTACAAGGA
>CAZTWZ010000023.1:0-8301 GCA_964617835.1 uncultured Candidatus Saccharibacteria bacterium
ATATTCTATCTTCTTTTTAGGGAGAAAAAACCACCAAAAAAAGTTCATTAGACCCTTAATAGTTTGTATTAAAAAACCTGCCCATCAAGGCAGGTTTTTTAAATTAACTAACTAATTATTCGTGGTAGTTGACGTGTATCTTTTTAGTTGCCGTGTCACCAATCTTTGCAATAGTAAGAGTAAATTGTTTATCTCCATTTTTATATATCCCCAAATATGAGAATTCATTTACGGGGATATTACTGCTTGGCAAGGTAAACCCTCTTGAGGTCATTTCTGTGTCAAAGAATGATTTGACGCTAACTATAGAGTCGCTTGTCTCCCATGTGACTTGAACGCCATCAGACAGATCTCTTCCCTGACGCTTTTTGGTTATTGTACCATCTGGTACGGGTAGTCCTGCCTGTGCGTAGAGTGATGGAAGCTCATCTGATGTTTGAGAAGCTTGTTCGTCACGAGCTTCCTCGACCGCGTCTTCAATACCCGATTGATTACTTTGCACATAGTAGACAGCAGCGGCAGCGCCACCGAGAACAAATACAGCAATAATTATGAGTACAATCGCAGATACACCTTTTTCATTATTATACATTTTTTCTCCTTTATTATGACCCGATACTATCATGCAGGGAATAGTCAGGCAAACTTTTTGTTAGTTGCACATTGTTTTAGTTTTTAATTTGTGCTTTTTATTTATATGAGAGATATTTATTTTAAAGGTCCACGCACCATTTCAAGGTGCGGGGCAGGCAGGGAGAGATCATGAATGACGTTTTTTTCAAGAACAGAGAAGAGGCGGGGCAGAGATTAGCCGAGAAACTTTTTAAGTATAAGGATGAAAATCCGGTTGTTTTAGCTTTGCCGAGAGGCGGAGTGGTTCTTGGTGGCATTATTGCTGAGAAACTGAAATGCCCGCTGGACCTTCTCATTACCCGAAAAATAGGCCATCCAAGAGCACAAGAATATGCTATAGGGGCTATTACTATAAGCGGTGAGGGGGTATTTAATGAGGAGGAGATTAGGGGCGTTGATAAGACATGGCTGAAGAAAGAGAAGAAGATTCAGATTGGGGAGGCGAAGAGGAGGCGAGATATTTACTTGGAGGGTAGGGAACCAGTTAATTTAAAGGGCAAAACAGTTATCATAGTAGATGATGGTATAGCCACAGGCCTTACTATGCTGGCTGGTATCAAGGAGGTAAAAGCAAAAAAACCGGCAAAAATAGTGGTTGCAGTGCCGGTATCTCCTCCTGATACGTATGAAAAGATAGCGGGAGAAGTTGATGACTTTGTAGCTGTGTCTGTTCCTGACTACTTTCTAGGTGCCATTGGTGCATATTATGCTGATTTTGAACAAGTTTCAGATGAGGAAGTGATAGAGATTTTGGAAGAATTTTGAATTTAGTATTTGGTATTTAGAATTGAAATATGGAATCAAGAATTTAGCGGGCATAGTGCCTCTCTGAAATAAAATCTAATATTCAATATTCATAATTCCCATTCAAAATTCGATTATTCAAAATTCAAAATTCTATATTTATTGTTTTCTGTTATAATAAGTTTATGCATTATATTAGTTTGGTGCCAACATTTATCACGTGGTGGTACGGGAGGGGACTAAAGGATCTCATTCAGTTTCTTTCTGCCTTATTTTCATATACGAGTAATATGTTTTCGGTGGCTACGTTACTTAAAACTCTCTTTTCTCCCTGGAAGAAAATGGCAGGGGAAAGAGGCAGAGGTATAGAAGGATTAAAACTTTGGCTTATAGATAATCTGGTTTCTCGTGGAGTTGGTTTTGTGGTGCGATTATTTATGATGGTTTTGTTTGTTTTGGTGTTTGTTTTTTATATTGTTTTCGCTGTTTTAGCGCTTATATTCTGGATATGTATGCCTGCTATAGTTGTAGTTTCGTTCGTTTATATTTTTATTTAGTAAGTTTAAAATGCAAATCTCAAAAATCAAAATGACAATTCAAAGTATAAAATCGATTCCAGATGAGGGTTCATATTAGTATCATTAGTAATTAGTAAACAAAATGGCAAATCCGGTTCAAATACAATTTGTGAAGAATGGAAATAAGGTCAATGCGGCAAGACTGAGCAGTCTTCTGGGTGGGCGCTTCTTACTTATGACTCTCAAAATATTTACATATCTAGGGTTTTTTGCGTTTATTGCATTGGCGGTTGAATACTTTTTGCTGGATTTTGATACATTAATTTCATTACTTTTGAGGATGCTTTTATTTATTGGGCTAGGATCATTTATAGACCTGATTTTTATAAAGAACTATTTTAGAGAAGTAGAGGAGGGTATTAAAATTCCAGAAGGGATGACCTCTTATAATGTTTTTGAAATTTCAGACCTTGAAACTGTGAGGATAATAGCTTCTGTAAATCTGAGTAATCCTGATGTGTTGAAGTTATATAACAAGCTCTTAAAAACAAAGAGAGTTTCATTTATTGCAAATGAAATGGGAATGAATGATGAATTCAACCAGAGAATGCTGTCAGGACTTACAAAGGGTCAAAATCTTTTGCCCCAAATCTTTGGTTTTGCTCTGGAAAACGCTGACAGAGAAAAGTCCAAATTTATAACAACTGCGGATGTTTTCTATGGATTTATAAAATGCAGTGCGACCCTGGAACAAGCTTTGATGTCAGTGGAAATAAACGAGGATGATCTATATAACATCGTTTTCTGGTCAAACAGTCTATTTGGGAAGATTCTCTATCCAAAGACTATGATAGATAAAATGCACTCAAAAAGCGCTGGTTTAGCTGAAGGTTGGGCATCAGGATATACACTATTCCTGGATAGATTTAGCGCTGATATTACAGATCCAAGATACTTTGGCAGCTTTTCTGCTTTAGGAAGGGAGAAAATCTTGGCAGAGATGGAAAATGTTTTGTCAAAAGAGGCAAAAAATAACTGCATCTTGACAGGAGAAACAGGTGTAGGCAAAACCTCAATTGTGCGTGGTTTTGCTGAAAAAGTATATTGGGGAGATACGCTGCCCGAACTAGCTCACAAGAGGATAGTGAGCCTAGATACAGCATCGCTTCTATCTGGTGTTACCGACTCTGGAGAGGCAGAAGAGAGACTTCTCGGTGTCCTAAATGATGCTGTAAGAGCAGGTAATGTTATTCTTTTTATTGATGACATTCATACATTATTTGCTGGAGGAAGTAATAAGGTGGGCACAATAGATGCTTCTGAGATTATTGCTCCATACTTACAGTCAAGTGACTTAAGAATCATTGGAATTACAAGCAATAATAACTATCAGACCTATATAGCTCCAAGAACACAAATTGCTGGCAATATGGAGAAGATTGAGGTATTGCCAACCAATGAGAGCCAAACTATCAGAATACTTGAAGATTTAAGTCTCTACTTCTCCTCTAAATATGGTATGCATATAACTTATAATGCCCTAAAAGAAGTCTATAAATTATCTGAAAAATTTACTTTGGAAAAAGGTTTTCCGGCTCGAGCAGTTGATATGCTGGAAAATGTTTGTAATGCAGCAAGAAATGCAAAAGAAAAGACACTGGATAGGCACGTCATTGATAAATTAGCTGAAAGTACCTTAAATGTACCTATTCAGGAAGCCGAAGGAGATGAGAGAGAGAAACTCTTAAAGTTAGAGGAGAAGCTTCACTCAAGAGTTATAGGGCAGGATGAAGCGGTAAAGGCGGTAGCACAAGCTTTACAAAGAGCCCGTACTCAGGTTACAGACACGAAAAGACCTATAGGCACCTTTCTTTTTATGGGTCCAACTGGTGTAGGTAAGACTGAGCTGACAAAGGCCTTGGCTTGGGCGTACTTCGGGAAAGAAGAGAGTATGGTGAGAATGGATATGAATGAGTTCCAGGATCAAGTGTCTGTCAGTAGATTTATCGGACGTAAAATGCCGGGAAGTGAAGAGCTTGAGGGTGGAGACTTTGTAAAAAAAGTTCGCGAAAAGCCATTTTCTGTAATTTTATTAGATGAGCTGGAAAAAGCCCATCCGGACATATTAAATCTATTCCTTCAAATCTTGGATGAGGGCTACTGCACTGATGGTATGGGAAATAAGGTATCTTTCCAAAACTCTATTATTATTGCTACTTCAAATGCCGGGGCAAACCTTATTCGTGAAGGAGTTACTGCAGGTAAGACAATGGAGGACTTAAAAACAGAGCTTCTAAACTATCTGCAGAGTCAAGGTATCTATAGACCAGAGTTTTTAAATAGATTTGATGGAACAATAGTCTTTAAACCATTGACTAAAATAGAGCTTCTAAAAATTGCTGGCCTTATCTTTCAGAGTTCATGTGACTCTTTGAAACAAAAAGGATATATTATACAGATAGAAAGACCAGCGCTAGAAAAACTAGTGGAGTGGGGATACCAGCCGGAGTTTGGCGCCAGACCGATGAGACGAGTATTTCAGGATAAACTAGAGAGTATGCTGGCGAAGAAGATATTGGAAGGATCTATCCAAAAAGGCACACCATTTATAGTGAAACTGAGTGATTTAGAACAGACTGTTCGATAGTATTTTACAAGAACTCTTTTTAGCAAAGAATATATATTTGTTACATAAGTTAGTAATTTTAAAAAATTAAATGTAAAATGTGGTGTATTATTGGCAAAAGTTATGTGAAAAGTGTAGAATAGCAGTAGAAATGACAAATATTTAAGTTATCAATAATCAAACAAACATCAATGAAAAAAATTAAACATTATAACTTTAGTGATTAGTCATTTATCGGAAATTAGAAATTGTGAATTAGGAATTAATACTTAAGGGATTTCTCCGCTTGCCACTAGCGTGGTGGCGGTCGAAATGACAGAAAATGGAGGGTAGTGTGAGTAAGGATATACTGTGGTTTTCAGAGGTTGGGAAAGATGACGGAAAGTTGGTTGGCGGAAAGGGGGCTAATCTTGGTGAGTTGACAAAAGCAGGAATACCTATGCCAAGGGGATTTATTGTAACAGCACAGGCTTACTTTGATTTCCTTGAAAAAACCAAGCTTAAAGATAAAATATCCGAAATCTTAAAGGGTCTTAATGTTGAGGATTCAAAAGATTTGCAGGAGAGAGCGAAGAAAGTCCAAACGGAAATAAAAAAGGCTGATTTCCCGCATCATCTAGCCCGTGAAATCATAAAGAGTTATCATAAGTTAGCAAAAGAACTTGGGACTAACAAAAAAGAGCTTTATGTAGCGGTTCGTTCAAGCGCTACAGCCGAGGACTTGGCTGACGCTTCTTTTGCCGGCCAGCAGGCGACATATCTAAATGTCCTCGGAGATATCCCGGTTTTGCACGCAGTACTTAAATGCTGGGCATCTCTTTTTGAGGCGAGGGCTATCTATTATCGTGAAGATAAAGGATTTGACCAGCTGGAAGTAGGGATAGCCGTTCCTATTCAGCAAATGGTAAATGCGGAAAAAGCAGGGGTGATGTTTACTATTGATCCTACAAACAATGATATGGACCACATTTCTATAGAGGCAGCGTACGGTCTTGGTGAGGTTGTTGTTTTGGGCGCTGTGACGCCGGATAGATATTTGATTGACAAAAAAACAAAAAATATTACGGATAAAGAAATACACAAACAGACATGGATGCTTACCCGTGAAGGCGGCTCGGCAGACACTGATGATACCGAGGACATATCCAAAAATGGTGTACCGGTATCGGAAGATAAGCAAGATGAACAAAAGCTTACTGATGAAGAGATAAGAAAGCTAACCGACTTGGCCTTAAAAATTGAGGAACATTATGGCAAACCCCAAGATACTGAGTGGACGGTTTATAAAGGAGAAGTTTATATGGTTCAGTCTAGGCCGATAACAACCTTAAATCAAAGTGCAAATCTCAAATCTCAAAATGAAAATGCAAAAATTGAAAATGGATCGGATTCCAGGCAAGCTAAAATGGCAAAGGGAACGGATATTTCGAGGGCAAAAGTCATACTTAAGGGTTCGGCTGCTTCAGTTGGTATGGCGGGCGGACCGGTGAAGATCATTCATTCACCTTCTGAAATTGATAAAATCTTAGAGGGAGATGTGCTTGTAACTGAAATGACGACTCCAGACTTCGTTCCGGCTATGAAGAGAGCGTCGGCTATTGTCACGGATGAAGGCGGCAGAACCAGTCATGCCGCTATAGTTTCCCGTGAACTTGGCATTCCCTGTGTGGTGGGAACGGAAACAGCAACAACTACGCTTAAGGATTATCCGAAAGTAACGGTGGACGGAAAAACAGGAGCAGTTTATGAAGGTATTATTAAAGCAGAGAAAGAAAAAAGGGTAGAGAGCAGTAAGGATGTTGACTCTAGTGCTCCGCTTGTTACTGCAACCAAGATTTACGTAAACCTTGGTGAACCTGATCTGGCTGAAAAAGTAGCAGCTAGTGATGTGGATGGCGTAGGTCTTCTTCGCGCAGAATTTATTATTATGGAATCAATCGGCGAGCATCCAAAGAAAATGATTAAAGAAGAAAGGCAAGAGGAATACATTGCCAAGCTGGCAGGAGGTCTTGAAAAGTTTGCTCGTGCTTTTGATCCGAGACCGGTAATATATCGCGCCACTGACTTTAAGACTAATGAATACAGGAGGCTCAAGGGAGGCGAGGAGTTTGAACCGGAAGAAGACAATCCGATGATTGGCTATCGCGGCTGTTTTCGTTATCTGAAAGATCCGGAAGAATTTAAACTAGAGCTTGAGGCGGTAAAGAAAGTTCGCCAAAACTTTAAAAATCTAAACTTAATGATTCCGTTTGTAAGAAGAACAGACGAATTCCAAAAAGTCAGGGAAATGGTGGAAGCATTGGGCTTGAATAAAGAAAAAGATCCGGACTTCAAACTTTGGATAATGGTAGAAGTGCCATCAGCGGCGGTTGAGATAGAAAAGTACTGCCAAATGGGCATAGACGGAGTGTCTATTGGCTCAAATGACTTAACTCAGCTTACCCTGGGGCTGGATAGAGATTCCAGCGTAGTAGCGGAAGAATTTGATGAGAGGTATGGGGCCGTTCAGGAAATGATTAAAAAAACGGTTGAAACCTGTCGTGAGTATGGTGTTACCTGTTCCATTTGCGGACAGGCGCCAAGCGTATATCCTGAAATAACCCAGAAAATGGTTGAGTATGGCGCAACGTCCATCTCTGTTAATCCTGACATGATAGAACAAACCAGAAAGCAGGTAGCTCAAGTAGAGGAAAAGCTTCTCTTGAAGGAAATGTCTGATGTTCAAAAGAAACTCTCCGAGCTAGAAAAAAAGATAGAGGCAGACGATCAATGATCAGGCACCAATATCCAATCAAATCCTAATTTGAAAATTAAATCATTGGAATATTCATTGGAAATTGTAAATTAATAATTGAACTACTAGAGAAGTCAGATGCTAATAAATAGGAAGTTAAAACCATCAATTATAATTAATTTTTAGAAGGAAACCATGTATTGTCCTAAGTGCGGACAAATAACAGTAAACTTAAATGGCAGAGATATCTGCACTAAGTGCGGTATTGTTTTTGATAATGCTTTACCCCGGGAGCAGGTACTGAGTCAGATAAGATCAAAGATGGCCAAGCAGGTATCTTCAAATGAAGAGCAATATACTTCTCCGATCGCTGTAGCTAAAAGAAAAAATTCTCAAGAAAAAATTATATCAAATAAAATACCCGCAGATACAGCCAAAACAAATACTCCATCAAGAACAAAGACACTGGAGGACATACAAAGAGAAATAAGGGCTGGACAAAGACCGCCGGAAGATTCAGCGACCCAGTCTCAAAATACTCTGAGCAGGCAGGAAGCAATGCCCGAAGGAGACTTTCTGCGTGGAGGGGAAGGGGCAGTTTCTGCCCCGGAGGCGCCGATTATACATGAATTCAATGAACCATCAGGAAGTCAGCCCGCTTCTTCCATACAAAACATATCCGCCGATAGCATTGCTTCAAATACACCGGCGGTCAATATTACTCCGCAAAATACATCCGAAAAAGACACACTTTCTTCTGAGAGTATTAACACGTATGAAAATCAGGCAGTTTATCCTTCTCATCAGGTAAACCCTATTTTAATAAAAATATTTATAACTGTTTTCTCAATTCTTGTTTTTTTTGTTATAGTTTATATATTGTATGCTAACTTTGGTGCGGCAAGAGGACTGGTAGATAATATAATACGATTTTTGGGAGAGAGAGTTTTTGGATGAAAATTAAAGATATAAGGGCAAGTGAAATCCTGGATTCCAGGGGTATCCCGACAGTATCTGTTGAGATTGAGCTGGAAAACGGAATAAAA
>CAZTWZ010000024.1:0-8183 GCA_964617835.1 uncultured Candidatus Saccharibacteria bacterium
TATACTAACAAAAAATGGCTGTTTCAGCCACAGAAAAAGTTCAATTACGCCTACTTTTCACACAGGGTATCCCCTGCGCACAGTTTTACAAACAACAGGAGGTGATAAGTGCGCACGGATGCCAAAAAGCTCTAGTAAGGAGGGTGAAATGATGTATCGAAATGTGTTTGCTGGTATTATCAACGATGTCAAATGTGAGCACAAGAAGATTGCGACGACCGACGACGACGTCACCACCCCGCTGGCCTGACGACCCAGGCGCGAAGCCCCACTCGCTATAAGCGATGGCCGGGGCGAGTAAACGCATCTTTCCAAGAAAGGGAGAAGGATGCGGAAAAAGTCAGAAGCGGAGAGAAAGGAGAGTTGATGGGCACCTGAATTTAGAGGCGTAGCTAGTTGTTCAGGTTACGTCTCAGAGGTACTTTAGACATTTAGGTATCTCACCACCCAATAACACCGTGACGCGGTGTCTTCCGGAGAATCTCATAGTATGGCTTATATCAGGCGATTTTTACGCCATAGAGAGATTAAGCCGGAAAAACCTGAGATGGGAGTTGAGTACCTCCCAGGTATCATTCAGGAACTAAGTCTTCAGGATAGGATTACTAAGAGACACAATCCATGTCCGAGGCTAAAGGCCGGAATTGATGCTTGGGAGGCGCCTCTCCCCACCTCAAAGTTTGTAGTAAAATTTACCCACCGGAGAGATTGCCTATCTCTCCATAACAGCAGTAAAGACATTTACTGCAGAGACGGTCCTGGGGACCGTCTCTTCTTCTTTTTGGCACTTTCTTTATTCACAAATATCCTTTTTACCATTACAATTAATTAATAAAGTAAGCTTAATTTTAAATAAATAAAAAATGACTGAGGGTGAAAAAGATTCTCGGGAAGAAAAGAGAAAACATTCTTCCCTAAAAAGAAAAATCAAAAAAGTCAGCGACATTTCCCTAAAAACGCTAAAAATTGCGGGGAAGGTTCTGGGCATCTTTTTTGCTATCCTTTTTCTAACAGGCAGTTTCTTTGTCATAGGGATGTATTTTAAGTACGCCAATGATTTCAAGGATGCCAAACCCAGAAGCGGAGGAACCCAGGCTATTTTTTATGACAAAAACGGGGATATTATATATGAAGGATATGGTACGGGCGAACCCGACTACGTACCACTAAATGAAATTCCTGATGTTATTAAAAAGGCAACTCTCGCGGCAGAAGATAAAGATTTTTATAGCCATGGCCCTATAGATGTCAAGGGGATATTAAGAGCAGCTGTCAGAAACTGGCAGGCAAGTGATAAGACGGGCATCGCTAAAGTATCCGGGCTATTTAATGAAAACGAATATTCCCAGGGCGGTTCCAGCATAACCCAGCAGCTTGTCAAAAACAGATATCTGGAAAACGAGAAAAGCTTTGAAAGAAAGCTGAAGGAACTCGTGTACTCCTATGAACTGGAGAAGAAGCTATCCAAAGACCAGATACTGGAACAATACTTAAACTATATCTATTATGGAGAACAGGCGCTCGGCATTAAAAATGCAGCCAGAGTCTATTTTGACAAAGACCTGGATGAATTAACCCTGCCGGAGGCAAGTCTGCTTGCGGGTCTGCCGGCAGCTCCCAGCAAATACTCTATTATCAGCGGTGACTATGAAGCAAGCAAAAAACGCCAGGAATATGTCCTTCAGCAAATGATACTAACGGGAATGATTACAGAAGATGAGGGCAGGAAGGCGGTTAATACTCCTTTGAAACTAAGCGGGAAACACGAGGGAATACTAAAATATCCCTATTTTGTCCAGTATGTCAAACAAGAACTTATAAATATGTATGGCTTTGAATATGTTGAAACTGGCGGACTAAAGGTTTATACAACTCTTGATCCGGCAAAGCAAGAGCTGGCCGAAACAAAAGCAAAAGAGCGTGTCAATAAACTTAAAGGCAGAAATGTATCAAACGCCAGTGTAGTGATAATGGACAACAAAACAGACAATGTCCTTGCAATGGTTGGCGGAGTTAACTGGAATGAAAGCAAGGTCAATGTTGCGCTATCTGCCAGACAGCCCGGTTCGTCCTTTAAGCCGATAGTTTATGCAACCGGCTTTGAACAAGGGTACACACCGCTAACCAAACTTCTTGATAGATATATGAACTTTGGCGGTAATCCTCCTTATATCCCGAGAAACTATAACGACCGTTATATGGGGAATGTTTCTGTCAGAACGGCACTGGCAAACTCTCTAAATATCCCGACCGTAGAAATGGGCCAGCTGGCGGGCATTGATAATATTATTACTACTGCAGAAAAAGTGGGCATCACTACCCTTGATAGAAATGGCGACTATGGGCTTTCTCTAAGTTTGGGGAGCGGGGAAGTAAAACTGCTTGACATGGCTTTAGTATATGCAACCTTTGCTGATGGAGGGAAGAGAACCTTTCCTTCGGGCATTGAAAAAGTTCTGGATAATAAAAATGAGAATATTTACAAAGTAGAAAGGCAGAAAAAAGAGGTGATAGATCCCGGGATAGCTTACCAGATAACTAGTATTTTATCTGACACGAAAACCAGGCAAAGAGTATTTGGTTATGGAAATAGGCTGGAGATAAAAGGTCATACAGTTGCCGCAAAAACAGGAACAACCGACAACTACACCGACTCATGGACACTTGGATATACCCCTGAGATTACAGTCGGAGTATGGATGGGCAACAACGACAGAAGCAAGACAAGAAACATTAGCGGACTGGACGGAGCGGCCCGTATTTGGAATGATATTATGACAGAGCTGACTAAAGATAAACCAGACATTACCTTTAAAAAACCTGGTAATATAAGTGAAGTCTGGGTTAACCCATATACTTTTGCAAAGGCGCCGAGAGAAGGCAGCCCTTATAAAATAGAATATTTTCTAAGTGGCAAGGAACCAGGCGCTAAACCAGACTTTTCCTATTTGGATGTATTTACTAAAAAAAGAAGTACAACAAATAATTAGCCATTTTCACAAAAAAAATACATTTAGCATCTAGTTTTTTAATCATTTTAACAATGCTAAATATTTGTGTACATATTATGCTATAAATCATGCTAAAAGAAAAAGCAGGAGAAAAAGCCCGGGAAAATAAACAAAAAAAAGGAGCAATAAACAAAGGGGATATTACAAAGCTCCTTTTTGATATTGCTAATTTTGATTTTTCTCTTAAAAACTTCGGTGATTCCATTAAAGAAACAAAGGCCCTCATCTTGAAATACACAGGTGCATCGGGGTGCACAATAATGTTTTTAGATAATTATGGATATTTATGGAAAATAGGAGAAGAAACCACCTATCCTTTTAGGCTTGGCGAGGGTGTCGCAGGCTGGGCGGCAAAGTGCAGGAAACCTGTGTTTATCAAGGACCTTCAAAAGGATAAGCGATATAAAGTTTTATACGGAAAAAAAGACGGGAGCATCATTTCTATTCCTATTTTTAAAAATAAAAAATGTATAGGAGTAATGAATCTTACCTATTCAAAGGAAAAAATAGAAAACTATCCTCCCAACAAGGTCATTTTAGATATCTTTGCAAAAAAGATGAGCAGTATCATAGAGAATGTTTTTCTTTACCATGCAGCCGAGGGAGAGAAAAATGAACTTAGAGCAAGAAAGTTAATAGTCAATACCTTAGAGGACAATATATCATTAGGGGGGAAAATAGAGATCATCAGGAAACAAATATCCAAATTAACGAAAATAAAAAACCTGTCTATCTGTATAAAAAACACAAAAGAAGAAACTTTAATATGTTATGGGGATCCGAGAGGAAAAAAGGGAAAAACAAACATAGCCTTAATGGACTTTTATATTAAAAGTGAAGGAAAAAAACATACCTTTCTGGATCTTTCCGAAAAACTAAACTATAACTTTATTATGAGCAGGGGAGCAGGATATATAACTTTATATCCAATTTTTTCAGGAGGTAAAATCATTGGATATATATTGATAGAAGATCAGGTAAAAAATATAGATAATCTCTCTATTTTAGAAAAAAGGTTTATAGAGCTGACTTCCGGAAAGATCGGCAACTATATGGCGCAAAAAAGTTCATCCAAGAAAATGTTTGAAGAAAAAGAAAGATGGAGAACAATATTTCATAATGTTGATGATGGTATCATCCTTTTATCTCCGGAGAAAAAAATTATAGAGGCAAACCTTAAGGCAAGGGAGATATTAAGCTCACAAAATGCTAACTTAAATGGCAAGGATTTCTTTTCTTTTTTTGAGGTCTTAGACCCCGAGATAGAGATTTCTGCAATCAGCTCAATAAAAAATTTTGATAAAACAAGGGGATTAAACCAAAAAGATCTAAATAAAAAAATAGATAACTTTTTTAGGTCTCATACTATTATGAGGCCTAAGGAATACTATGTCAGGACTAAAAATGGAAGATACTGGATTATCGCAGGAATGAAAACAGCCATGAAGGACTTGCAAAAAAATATATATGGCATTATACATATCAACGACATCACTAAAATCAAGGAAGTGGAACAAGATAAAAATGAGTTTATGTCTATGGTTTCACACGAACTTAGAACACCTCTTTCTGCAATGAAGGGCTTTCTTTCTATGACATTAAATGAAGATTATGGAAGACTCAACAAAAAACAAAGAAAGTCCCTAACAAGAATAGACGAGAGCAACGAACGAATGGTTACCTTGGTTGAAGATATTTTAGACGTGTCAAGAATAGAGTTGGGCAGAATAAACCTGCATAAAGAACCTATTAATCTATCGGCAATAACCTGTATAATAGTACGGGAATTCGGGGCTAAAATACAAGAAAAGAAAATAAAAATAACAATACAGGGAAGAACTGCGGATATTTGTTTAAAAAACATTAAAAAAGACTCAGGGCATAGATGCAGGAATCTTCATATCTATGTTTTAGCCGACAGGGATAGGCTGATGCAAATATTACAAAACTTAGTGAGCAATGCCATAAAATATTCTTTTGATAAAGGAACAATAAATATAGACATAAAAAAAGATAAAAAGTTTGCCGAAATATCCATTAAAGATGGTGGGGTAGGAGTAGCAAAAGAAGACTACAGCAAACTTTTCAAGCGATTTTCCCGAATACATAACCCCCTAAGTATCCAGGCAGGAGGCACAGGGCTCGGTCTCTATATAACCAAAAAATTGATACAAGAACATGGAGGGGTTATAACCGTTAAAAGCCAAAAGGGAAAAGGTACAACTTTTTCCGTAAAAATACCCATAGCAAAACAACTGCCTTTAATTTAAAATATAAAAAGCTGGAAAGGATATGTTAAATTATGACCCAAAATTAGAATTTTTTATTTAAAAATATAAATTAAGAAAAACTCCGGCACAGAATCTATCCAACCAAGGCAAGGCCGGAGTTGCCCGAGAGATAAAAAAGGAGAAAAGAAAATGAAACAATGCATACTGATCGTAGAAGATGATGGTGTTTTGCAGGAGATGTACTGTGAGAAGTTTGAGATGGATGGCTTTATTGTAAATAAGGCTTCCACAGGAAGAGAAGGGCTAAACAAGTTACAAAAAAATATTCCCGACATAATTCTGCTGGATATATTGATGCCGGACATGAACGGACTTGAAATGCTTAAAGAAATGAAAAAAACAAGAGAATATAGAGATATCCCTGTTATTCTTCTCACAAATCTTGGCGAGTCAAAGATAGATATGGACCAAGAACTTTCTTTCGCTCTCGGCATAAAAGATTACTTGATAAAAACAAAACATACACCTGACGATGTTGTGAAAAAAACTAAGCAGGTTTTAAAAATAGGCGTGTAGGTTGGACAAGCAAACACGAAAAAATTACCACGTTCAGGGGATAATAATCAACAAGCGTAATTTCTTTGAAGCAGATAAAATAATAAATATCCTGACAAAAGAAAAGGGTATCATAGGTTGTGTGGTAAAGGGCGCCCGTAAATCCACGTCTAAGCTTTCCGGAGTAACAGAGTTGTTCATATATGGCGATTTCTTTCTTGCCAAAGGTAAAAAACTTGACATTTTGACCGGCTCTGCCCCAAGAGAATATTTTAAGGAAACAACGAGTAGCCTAGATGGACTATCTCATTTTTTTCTTATTTCCGAAGTAATAAATAAACTACTCCCGTATGAAGTGCCAAATAAGAAGATATTTAAAGAGACTTTAGATTTTTTTAAAATGGCAGATACCAAAACAGATGCACCGCTAGTGTATGAATGTATTTACAAAAATCTTATTCTTTTAGGTTATGGCCTATCGCTTGAAAACTGTCCAAAATGCCATAACGAAATAGAACTTTCAAAAGAGAATATTCTCGACCTTAGTGCCGGAGGGGTTCTATGTGAAAATTGCCAAAACGAAGATACTCCTACCCTTAAAGTGTCTCAGCAAACATTAAAGCTTCTATGGTATATAGCAGAAAATAATATAGACAAGTACTCCAAAGTCACATTTGACAAAAAAACCGGTGAAGAGTTAATAAAAACTATTACCATATATCTTAACTATGTTTATCAAAGAGAGATGGAAACGCCAAAGTTTATAAAAGCTGTTAAAGAATTGCAAAAATCCTCTAAAGGAAGTAAAATCTAATCTATGCCGAAAAAGAAAGAAAAAACAGAATCCATTGACAGCAAAGAAGATGCAAAAATCAATTGCAGAACGATTACAAAGGATGAAATAGAAGAATGGATTATAACTATAAGAAAAGTTTTGATTGTTTTAGCAGAAGAAAGCAAAGAGAAGTATGAAAAAATTTATCAAGACTTTATCTATGATCTTCAGGAGTTAAAGGATGCGGGAAGAATAACTGAAGACAATTATGAGGATATTTTGGAGAATTTATGAGCAATAAAAAAACAGACCAGATGGAAAAAATAATATCCTTATGCAAAAGACGAGGGTTTATTTATCCTTCTTCTGAGATATATGGCGGCCTACAGGCAATTTATGATTATGGACCATATGGAACAGAACTCGAGAATGCCATAAAAAGAGAGTGGTGGAAGGAAATGGTACAGAAAAGAGAAGATATTGTGGGGCTTGATTCAGCTATTTTTATGCACCCTAAGATTTGGGAAGCTTCGGGCCATGTTACCGGTTTTTCAGATCCCCTGACAGAATGTAAGGGTTGTCATACAAGACTCCGCATTGATCATTTACTTGAAGAGATAGGGGTGCAAGCTGACGAAAAAATGACAGAAGAAGAAATTAATAAAATTTTTGATAAAAATATTAAGAATATTACTTGCCCCGTTTGCAAGAAAAAAGAGTTTACAAAAGGTAAAAAGTTTAATCTGCTTGTAAAATCAAATCTCGGAAATATAACCGAAAATCCGAAAGAAGGTCCTGTATATTTAAGAGGTGAAACCTGTCAGGGTATTTATGTAAATTATAAAAATGTTCTTAACTCTACACGTGTCAAAATACCTTTTGGTATAGCACAAATCGGAAAGGCTTTTAGGAATGAGATAACAGCGCGCCAATTTATTTTCAGAACAAGAGAATTTGAACAAATGGAAATGCAATATTTTCTCTCCCCTGAAAATGAAATAAAGGAGTATAAAAAATTAAAAAAAGCTCGTTGGGACTTTTATATAAAACTAGGATTAAAAGAAAAAAACCTCCAATGGCACAAACACGAGAAACTGGTTTTTTATGCTAAAGAGGCTTACGATATAGAATATAAGTTTCCCTTTGGATTTAAGGAGCTTGAAGGTATTCATGCCAGAGGAGACTATGATCTCTCGCAACATTCAAAATATTCGGGAAAAGATCTATCCTATACAGATCCTTATAATGGACAAAAATTTATTCCCCATATTATTGAGTCATCCGCCGGCATAGGCAGAACCGTACTTGCAATTCTTTCTGAGGCTTATACAGAAGAAAAGGTTAATGGTGAAACTAGAATAGTGATGAAGTTTTCCAAGAAACTTGCTCCGATAAAACTCGATCTTGAGAAATACTACGGCAGATCCACCTACCTGTGCACTGGCAAGGTTCGGGAGCACTAAAAAGACAGCCAGAAGAACTGCCGCAACAACCCCTCCCTTGACACCATAACCTATAATTTCGAGACCGCTCTTTTGGAGATCGGTCTTTCGGAGATCGGTAGCGTTGGTCATCGTTCTACCCAAGTTCAATTCGTACATCTTAAACGTC
>CAZTWZ010000025.1:0-7981 GCA_964617835.1 uncultured Candidatus Saccharibacteria bacterium
TGTGAATAACTTTATACCTATTAAAAAGTCCAATATGTTATGGACCGTAACAAATCATTGACATTTATGTGAATGTGTGCTAGTATGGGCTCAACTTAGATAAGTTCTCAACAAACTATGGAATTAATTAATTTTTGTTGTATAGATTCTGAATCGATTTCAGAATGACAGAGAAGGAATGATTCTGGACAAGCCAGAATGACATCTTTTATGAAAATAACTGACGAGGATATTTTAGGTGCTGATAGTATTTCAGCTTTAGAAAAGCTTGTTTCTGCATGCAAGCGCTGTTCTTTGTATGAAACAAAAACGAAGGATGTATCGGGTGTCGGTGATACTAGTGTCGATGTTATGTTTATCGGTGAGGCGCCGGGTAAGGATGAGGATTTACAAGGTGAGCCCTTTGTCGGTTGTGCAGGACAGCTGCTTACCGAACTGATTAAAGACTTGGGATGGGAGAGAAACGATGTCTATATAGCGAATGTTTTAAAGCACAGGCCACCAGCGAATCGTGATCCGAAGCCCGAGGAAGCTGAAGCCTGCTGGCCATATCTCAAGAAGCAAATTGAACTTATAGATCCTAAGCTGATAGTATTTTTAGGCCGTCATGCAATGAACAGATTTTTTCCGACACTACAGATATCCAAGCATCATGGCAAGGCATTTCGGAAAGACTTCAATGGCCGAAAGCAAGTGTTTCTGGCTCTCTATCATCCGGCAGTAGCGATATATAACGGCAATATGAAAAAAACATTGCAAGAAGATTTTAATAAGATTCCCAAGATACTAAAAAAAATTGATAAAGAAATTTTAAACAATAAAGAAAAAAATATAGAACAAACTAAACTATTCTAACCTGTCATTCCGGACTTGACCTGCCTAGCGTCAAGGCTGGTCCGGAATCTATATCAACAAGGATGGGCACTGAATCAAGTTCAGGATGACAAAAGGGCAGATTCTGGCCGGACCAGAATGACAGATAAAAATAATTCAAATTAACTATGAACTCTAAATGGACTGAAAGTCTGGAAAGGAAATTAAAAAAATAAATGATTAAAACGACTGAAGAAGTAGATAAAATAAGAGAAATGGGATTTAGACCTCAGGTTGTAGGATGTTTTTTGTACGACAAACAGCTTCTCTTGGTTTACAAAAAAGAACATGATTTGTGGCAATTGCCGCAAGGCGGGATTGATAATAATGAGACCATGAGGGAAGCCCTTGCGAGAGAAATGATAGAAGAGCTGGGCAATACGTTTGTTAAACAGGGAGATATGCACTCCGAAATTATTATTGAGGATAAGATTGAGTTTCCCCCAAACAAACAAGGCACTCGAAATCTTCAAACTGATGATGAACGACAGATTACCATGAAAGGAAAAAAATATTTTTTCTTTGCTATAAGCTCTTCAATCTCAAAAATTAATCCGGAAGAAATGGAATTTGATGAATACAAGTGGGTTACCTTTAAAGAAGGAACTGCATTAGCTGAAAAGATACACCAAAAAGGCAAGAAAAGAATCACAATCAGACTTTTAAATAAATTAAAAAATATGAATTTAATAGAATAATATATTTTAAAATTTAATATTAACTAAAGAAAGCCACGCCGAACGTGGTTCACCCGCTAGGGTGAGAAGGAAAAAAATAACACAATGAACACAAAAAACAAAAAAAGAAGAAAGCAGCAGACACCGCATGATGTAGTAATAAAAAACAAAAACATTAAGACCAAAAACGGAACAGTGATGCAAAGCTCCAGGAAACCATCTTCAAGCAAGGGAATACTAAAAGTCATCCCTCTCGGAGGACTTGGTGAGGTCGGAAAGAATATGACCGTTTATGAATATGAAGATGATATTATTATCATTGACATGGGCTTTAACTTTCCGGATGGAGATATGTTGGGGATAGATTATCTGATTCCTGATATTTCTTATCTTCAGGATAAAAAGGATAAGATCCGAGGGGTATTTATTACCCATGCCCACGAAGATCATATCGGCGGCATTCCATTTATAATGCCACAGATAAATGCTCCGATTTATGCTCCAAAGCTGACTTGCGGACTAATCGAGGCAAAAATGACAGAATACCCATATAAGGGGCTCAAACTAAATGTAATAGATCCAGACAAGGATAAAATCAAACTGGGAGCTTTTGAAATAGAGTGGTTTAGAGTAGCTCACTCCATTCCTGATGCAGTAGGTATAGTTTTGAATACTCCCGTTGGCAGAGTTGCCTATACGGGCGACTTTCGCTTTGATCATTCCCCCGTTGATGGCAGAAAGACTGATATAGCGAAGCTTTCAAGAATTGGAGATAAAGGTGTTTTGGCTCTTTTTTCTGATAGTACAAACTCTGAAGTACCGGGTTTTTCCGTTAGTGAAAAAACCATAACAGCTACATTTGATAATATTTTTGAAAAAGCCGAAGGCAGAATTATTATTGCCGCTTTTGCTTCTCAAATAAACAGAATTCAACTGGTTTTAAATGCTGTTAAAAAACATAACAGGAAGATTGCTTTTTCGGGCAGAAGCTTACTTAGAAACATAGAAGTTGCAGTACGGCTCGGATATTTGAAGATCCCGCAGGGGCTGGCGATAAAAATACAAGATATAGGGCAGTATCCTGCTAACAAAGTCGTTGTAATGAGTACAGGTTCGCAGGGTGAAGCAATGGCTGCCTTGTCTCGTATGGCTCGAGGTGAGCATAAACAGATAAAGATAGGAAAAGGTGATACTGTAATATTTTCATCCTCGCCTATTCCCGGCAACGAATCGTCTATTGTTACAGTTGTTGATGGTCTTTTCAGGAAAGGTGCTGAAGTTTTCTTTGATGAAAAAAAAGGAGACAGAACTCACGTTACCGGTCATCCGGGACAGGAAGAGCTCAAGTTAATGATGGAGCTTATCCGTCCGAAATATCTTATTCCATGGCATGGAGAAGTTCATCACCTGGTTCATCATGCCAAACTCGCTCAAAGCATAGGAATACCAAAAGAAAATACACCTATACTGGATATTGGTGATGTTCTGGAAATAACAAAGGATAGAGTGGTCAAATCCGAAAAGAGAGTTCAAAGCGGTGTCGTTCTGGTAGATGGGCTTGGCATCGGCGATGTGGGTGAAATAGTGCTTCGAGATCGTAAGGTAATGGCGACAGAGGGAATGTTTGTGGTCATCTGTACGGTTGACAAGAAAACCGGCAGACTTTTGACCTCGCCGGATATAATTTCTCGGGGATTCATATATATGCGTGAAAATGAACAGCTTGTAAACAACGCCCGTAATGAAGTCAAGAAAATGGTGATTAGGCGTGATAGCGACCCTTTACCGGACTGGGCAAAAATGAAACTAAAAATCCGAGACCATATAAGCCAGTATCTATATAATCATACAAAAAGAAGCCCGATGGTACTATCGGTGATTATAGAAGTATGAGGTTAAATCCGAAATTCTAATATTGAAATGCGAAACAATATCCAAATCCAAATTTTCAAAATTAGGGATACTTGCAAATTTATTATTTTGAATTTGTTTAGAGTTTAGAATTCAGCGCTTAGAATTTTTATTTGGGCAATAAATACAGCATTCTAAAAAAAGCTGATTTGGTTTATAATCTAAGTAAAGTAATAAGGAAATAATGGGAAGGCATAAAAAACCAGGAAGACCCAAGGGGTCAAAAAGCAAGAAAAAACAACCGGAAACAGCGCTAAACCCCAAAATAGCTGGTGAGATAGCTGCGGTCGGTCTTTTTATCTTGGCAGTCATACTTCTGGCTGGAGCCTTTAACTTTGGCGGTTCCTGGGCGCTTAAGATTTTTGATGATTTTCATAGTATTTTTGGGTTTGTCTCTTATCTTATGCCATTTATTTTAGCTGGTATTGGTGTGGGGCTTTTTTTCCCGGAAAGATTTCCGGTAACGCAAGTCTCTCTATCCGGCCTTGCCATTTTTATTATTTCTCTTTCGGGAATGTTTCAGATTATTTTCAGTTTTTTCAAGCAGGATAATGGCGGAGGTATGCTTGGTTCTTTTCTTGAAACGCAGATTTTAAAGATATTTAATGCCCCTGTATCTTTTCTGATTTTCACCGCGACGCTTATAATCGGCTTTCTTTTGGCTTCCGATACTTCTCTCAGGGAGCTTCTTTCGCTTTTCAGCGGTAAAGAGAAAGATGAAAAAGAAAAGAAACCAAAAGATAATATCAAGATACACGAAGGTGTTGCCGTAGCAAAAAGCATACCGGGGAAGATAAAGAGGCAGGAAACACAGAAAGAACCGGAAGCGGTAATGACCGTAGGTAATGATGCAAACTGGAAACTTCCATCTGTGGAACTTCTGGAAGATACGGTAAGCAAGGCAGATAGCGGTAATGTGAAACAAAATGCGACTATCATCCAGGAAACACTGGCTAAGTTTAACATTGATGTTGCTATGCGGGACGTGAATGTCGGTCCGACAGTAACGCAGTATACCTTAAAGCCGAGCGATGGAGTGAAGCTAACTAAGATTACTAATCTTGATAAGGATTTAGCCCTATCTCTCGCCGCTCATCCGATTCGAATAGAGGCGCCTATACCGGGCAAGTCTCTTGTCGGGATTGAGATTCCAAACAAAAAAGTGGCTACAGTTCGGCTGAAAAATATTCTCACCTCGGAGACCTTTAAGAATCGCCGTTCAAAGCTGTCTGTTGTTTTGGGGCTGGATGTTTCCGGGCATCCCCAGATAGCTGACATTACCAGAATGCCGCATCTCCTCATAGCCGGATCTACCGGTTCCGGCAAGTCGGTAAGCATTAACGCTCTTCTTTTAAGTCTTCTATATCAAAACTCACCGAGTGAACTGAAGCTAATACTGGTTGACCCAAAGAGAGTGGAGCTCTCCCTTTATAATGATCTTCCCCATCTTCTGTCACCCGTTATTGTAGATCCAGAGAAAACCGTTTCGGCCTTAAAATGGGCTATTATTGAAATGGAGAGGCGCTATCAGCTTTTGCAAAGCGCAGGCAAGAGAAACATTGCTGATTATAATGCACAAAAAGGCAAGGAAGAAATGCCTTACATAGTAATTGTGGTAGATGAACTTGCTGACATTATGGCAGTAGCTTACAAGGAAGTAGAGGGTCTTATATGTCGTTTGGCGCAGATGGCTCGCGCTGTTGGTATCCATCTGGTTCTTGCGACTCAGAGGCCATCAGTAGATGTTATTACGGGCTTAATCAAAGCAAACATTACCACTCGTATCGCTTTTTCTGTAGCATCACAAGTGGATTCCCGCACTATTCTTGATCAGGCCGGAGCTGAAAGACTACTTGGTAATGGTGATATGCTTTTTGTGTCAGCTGAGGCATCAAAGCCAAGGAGAATTCAGGGTACAATGATTTCTGAGAAAGAGATAAGGGCAGTGACAGATTTTGTAAAAAAGAATGGTATGCCAGAGTATAATAAAGAGGTTTTGGAACAGAAAATAGGCGGGGTTAAGGGCGGTGATTTTGATGTGCCGGATGACGATCTTTTCTTAGATGCCGTGGACTGTGTGATTCGTTCAAACAAGGCCTCTTCCTCACTTCTTCAAAGGCGCCTGAGAATTGGCTATGCTAGAGCGGCGCGCCTCCTGGATTTACTGGAAGAAAAAGGGGTTGTCGGACCGGCTGACGGTTCAAGGCCGAGAGATGTACTTATAAGTGATATTTCCGAAATTATCGATGAGAGCCAAGAGGAAGCAGGAGCTTAATGGCATCTGCAAAGTTTATAAGAACTACCATCTCCGAAAGGGAGGCCTTGGGTGAGAAGCTGGCGAAAAAAAGAAACTCGCTTCACTTGGGTATTAAAGATGTGGAAAGAGCTATCAAAATTCCCGCCCGCCATATAAGAAATATAGAAGATGGAAACTACTCTAAGCTTCCACCCGATGTATATACAAGAGGTTTTGTAAAGAACTACGCCGCTTTTTTGGGTTTGAATCCAAGGAAAATTTTAAGTGCTTACGATAAAGAAAGAGGCCTTGAAAAAAAGGTTAAGATGGCCAAAGAGCCGATTCCCAAAGATAAGCCATCCTTAAAAACTCCCAAAATGATCATTACTCCAAAGCGTCTCATAGTGATAGGATCTTCTCTGGCTGTTTTTCTTGCCTTGTTTTTTATTGGCTGGCAGGTGAAGATACTGACTGCCCCGCCGGTTTTAAGTGTCACAAGCCCCAAAGACAACCTAAATGTTACCGAGGACTATGTATACGTTGAGGGTCAAACAGATAGAGAAGCTGATCTTTATATTAATGATGTCAAGATTGGCACCGATGATAACGGTATTTTTAAAGAAAGAGTCAGTCTTCAGGATGGGGTGAATATTTTGAAGATTAAATCAAGAAATAAAATGGATAGAGAGACGGTGGTAGAGAGAAAAATATCAGCGGAACTTCTCCTGACAACCGCGACGGTTGACAGAACTATTTATCCACTAGAGCTAAAAGTGGTAATAGGGCCCAATTCCGCAACAGTTGATATAGTGCGTGATGGTGAGAAGCTGAATGTTTCCGGTGTGATGCTTGCCGGCTCTACCCAAGTCTTCTATGCAAAAAATGATATTATTGTTTCAACAAATAATGCAGGCAGTACGAGCACTGTTTTAAACGGCAAGGACTTGGGAGCAATGGGGAAAGAAGGACAGGTGATTAAGGATAAAAAATTTATAAAATAAATTTCTTCAAATCCGAAATCCTAATTACGAAATACTAAACAATATCAAAAATAATAAATAAAGAAAAAGTTTGAAATTTTGTGAATTAGAATTTGTTTAGATTTTTAGATATTAGAAATTAGAGTTTAAAACGGAGTGAATATTATGGCTAAAGATTTTTCATTTGATGTAGCAAGCGACTTTGACATGATGGAAATGACAAATGCGCTTGACCAGACAAAGAGAGAGATAACACAACGTTATGACTTTAAAGGTACGGATTCTTCTATTGACTTTGATGAAGATAAAAAAGGCCTGGTTCTTCTCGGCGACTCAGACTATAAAGTAGATGCTATGATAGATATCATAGAGTCCAAAATGGTTAAACGCGGACTATCTCTTAAAATACTGGATAAATCCAGTCCGAAAGAATATGCTTCAGGTGACAGGATTCGGCAAAAGATTATATTTAAAAAAGGGATGGATAAAGAGAAGGCAAAGAAAATAACAAAAATTATCCGTGATACATATCCAAAGGCAAAAACACAAATTCAGGGAGAGACTATTCGCGTTGTTTCAAAGTCAAAAGATGAACTGCAAAACATAATGCAAACTCTTCGTGCAGACAACTCTATTGATATTCCGCTTCAGTTTACGAACTATAGATAGGAGTGCTAATTACGAATGGATACCCGAATTTGCGAATGCCTTCGTTTGTCATTTCAACCGACTCGGCAGTTGCCGGGTAGAAAGCGGAGAAATCCCTTAAGAATCAGGAAGCAGAAAACTAAAAAACAGGATTGGCTTTGTAAGATGAAAAAAGATACAAATACTACACTAGACTAGTTTAGTGTACCAGTAGAGCCGCAAAGACGTTATAAGTATCTGGCTCTTGCAGGATTGATTATGAGAATGAGAAAAAATAAATATAAAAAAAGAGCTATCCAGCTGCTTGCTTTGTCAGTTATTTTAACTATTTTAGTTATTTCATATGCTGTTTATAAGGATAAAATCAGCCAAAAAGCACAGACAAACCCGGAAGCAAAAGAAGCTTCGGCAATAAATCAGCCAAAGGCTAAATCGAAACAGGAAGAACAGGTTCAGGTTAAGGATTCAGCATTGATTGCGGTTCCTTATACTCTTCAAGGACCGCTTGATAATCTGGATATTCACGAAGAATCTTGTGAAGAGGCGGCGGCACTGATGTATCATTACTTTTTAGAAGGGCAGACTACGTTTTCGGGCAGTACTGTTATCCCGCCCCAGAAAGCAAATGATGAGACGCTCAAAATGAAAGCATGGCA